>NZ_MNQF01000052.1:0-2653 GCF_001915285.1 Alistipes sp. 56_sp_Nov_56_25 | reverse complement strand
TGGGTCCTTCGAAATAGCGGACGGCGAGTTCTTTCAGGCTTTCGTTCATGGGGTCGGTTGTTGTACGCATACATACATACAACAATCGGGGCGGATTTTCCCCCCCCCTAATCTTGAAAATTAATTGTTATTATGGGTTGCAGACCTTGACGATGTCGGAGAACTTCAAGAAAGCTGTCCCAACGACCATATCAGAATCAAGCTTTGCAGGTAGGCAGATTTTTCATATTCAAGCGCTTTGATGAAGATGCGCAAGGCTCGCTGGATATGCCGTTCAACTGTATTGAGTGAGATATGAAGGCGTTCGGATATTTCTCTGTTTTTAAGCCCATCAAACCGACTGAGGACAAACACCTCTCGGCAGCGCTCCGGCAGAGAATTCATAATACGTTGTATCTGACATTCCAATTCCTGATACAAGAAAGGATGCTCGTTTTCAATGAACGAAAAATCGTAGTTATACAAACGCTCTTCTCCAATTTTTACTTGTGCCTGCAATTGGTAGCGGTGTCTGTCAACAATATTTTTGTGCTTCAGATAGTTGAGACATCGGTTGCGGGCGATGACGAACAATAACCGGCGAGTTTCTTCTGTGTCATGCGAAATCTGCTTATTCCACAAGACCATAAAACTGTCTTGCACTAAATCTTGTGCTGTGGAGTTGTCGTTAATAAAACGTTGTACATAAGCTAACAGTCGGGGATGATAGTTGATATACAGTTTCTCGAACTCAGATCGTATAAACTTACTATGCATAAATCGGTGTGGTGGGAATAAACATTGTCGGAAAGTTTTTCAAAAAGCAAAAGTATAAAAAATGTTAATAAACAATAGTGAAATTAGAAGTATATGTTGTAATAACGACTAAAAAAGATGTTTTAAGATAAAATTCTGGCAAATTGCAATGTTGGAGGGATTGTCGTACATTATTAGTTGAACAGTGGAATTATTTTTTAAGTATCAGAGATCGATTGAGCCCTACAACTACAAATTGTTGAAATATAAATTTTGCCACCAGGAATGAAGATTATAATCATCCTTATTTCCGGATAGGACGTTGGCCGTGTTTTCTCACACGTTTCTGATATTCGGTTTTACTATATGTTTTTTCCTTACCCGTGACTGATTGCAAAATCTGCGACAGATAATAAATGGTGGTGGCGGAACTTACCACTTGACGGGTTTGTTCTGTATTACTCCGTCAGACACATTTGCGACGGTGAATGTATTATCGCGATATTGTGCGCAGAGTATCCGAGCAAAACTGTCCCATTGTTCCGCATACTTCGCTTTCCATCGGGAACCGCGCGTAGCGTACTGTCCTTCTGCATGGAAAGATACCGACCTGCCCACTTGTAACTCGTCCCTTGAGGAGGAAATTCAGTTCCTTATGTTGTTTGTGCATCGTACTTGGCAGGAAGAGTAGGAAAGAAAATTCGCCATCTGTGACACCGAGGACTGCGCCTCTGAACATTTTTCCGAGTATCTTCACTTTGGGGCCAAGTTCCAGTACATAGCCGTTTAATGATGATACTGAAATTTGCTACTGCCGCAGTTTTTTCAATTTGTTCTTTATTTAAGGTTTATACGCTTGCTATTATTTAATCTTTTTAACTTGCGTTGATTGTATTGTCGCTAGAGGGTAAACTATTATTAGGTGAAATATTAAAAACTTGTTTTAAATAATAGAAGATTATGATGCAAGATTTACTCTGTCCGAAATGTGGTGGTTCGCTTCGGAAGCAAGTAGTCCCGCCTCTCCTCTTTCAGTGTCGGATACAATTCGTCGAACACGTTTGCCGAGAACTCTTTGCCCAGCACCGAACCGTTGGCAACAATGCCTGCGTTGTGGTCGATGAAGGTCACACCGTAAATCCTTCCCACGGGATTTATGCGGAACACGACATCGATACCGTCCGCTTTCAACAGTTGCCGAAACTCTTCCCTTGTATTGTCCGGGCTCATGGCGTCTTTGACTGTTTGCCGCAGCCGGTCGAGTGTCCCGTCCTGCTTCAACGCGCTCTTCGACCGCTCATAATACTTTTGAAGGGCCTTATAGCCGACATCCTTTCCGATACGGCTCGATTTGAACGGCGTGCCGATACCGTAGCCATCGTCGGTCATGGCACCGTAAATCACTCCGGCATAGTCCCGTCCGTCGACGGTTCCCGTGCGTTCCTCGACCGAGACATTGAACAGTTCCAATAAGGTGCGGAACTCGCCATAGGACGAGCATTTGTAATTCCGCAGGCATGACCTGACGACAGACGATATCTGTTGTTTGACGTTGCCCGCCTTATAGTTTATTTTCCGAAGATCGGGGGGGGGAAGTCTCCGTCTGCTCCTCGCCTTTGATACTCGGATGCAGGCCGTATTTGCGTTCCAAGTCACGCAGAATCTCCATCGAGTGCCGGGCCTCGAAATCATGCGGTAGCTTATGTCCGTTCTCATCGACACGTAATGACACGATATGGAGATGTTCCCGCTCGATATCCTTGTGTTTGAAAACGATATAAGGCTGGTCGCCGTAACCCATGCGTTCCATGTACTCACCGGCGATTTTCCGGAGCTGTTCGTCTGTCAGCCTGTCCTCCGGTGAAGGGTTCAGCGAGGCATGGAAAACCGTGTTCGTAGTCCTGCGGTTGGCTTCGAG
>NZ_MNQF01000051.1:2699-3011 GCF_001915285.1 Alistipes sp. 56_sp_Nov_56_25 | reverse complement strand
TAACTCTCGATAATGGCAAGTTGCAACTCTTTGAACATGTGTAAAATCCGCTGGAATATAGTTTGTTAAATTTATTAGAAAAAGTAAAATTTAATTCTGGGGGGCGTGTGGTCGCTGGTTCGAATCCAGTCACCCCGACTGATGGAAAGGCTTGGTAATCTGATGATTGCTGAGCCTTTTCGTTCGTTGGCGGTTGACTTTATTCGTGGCTTTTGACCCCGTTTTTACGTTGGTTTACACGGTCTGTGTAAACCGTGGTGTAAACCGCCAAAAGGCTATGGACGCCACTATTTCAGTTATTTGTTTCAAAAG
>NZ_MNQF01000051.1:0-2677 GCF_001915285.1 Alistipes sp. 56_sp_Nov_56_25 | reverse complement strand
CAAACGGACGATGAAGAGTTTAGGCGTGTCGGTGCATCCGTCTAACTGGGATTTCGACCGCAACGAGCCTAAACCCAAGTGTCCCGACCGCAAGTACATCCAGCAAATCATTCTGAAAGTCAAATCCGAGTATCAAACCAGGTTATTGGAGAAAGCCGCCCGCGATGAAGACTATACGGCTGAAACGCTCGTAAAGGAATAATTCCGTGGCCGGCATTTCGCGTCCTGAAAAAGAGTTGAATACGTTTAAAGAGGTTGTTTTGTCCTCGGGAGAGAGGAAGGATGTCGGGGTGATCGTTGCGGAGGACGATCTGAAGTTTTGCAATTGAATCGGTGTTCCCGGCAGTTCTGAAACAAGTTTAATGCGGCCTTCGGGGCATATTTTTCTGCACTGTTTTGCTGCATTTCGACCGGCAAATACGGTAAAACGAATGTTTTATCGTCCGTTTGGGCGTATGTATTGCTCGCTTGTGGATTAAATGTTTGATTAATAAGTGTTTGTTGTTCGAGCTGTTTTGGGGGATTGAAAAGATTGGAGTAAAATATTTGGTTATTAACGCAATAATCCATACTTTTGTGTAGTGAAAAACGCCTCTGTTTTTTTTGAGGTGTATCTTTTTACAAGGGGTTTCGGTGTCGTCCCTGGGTCAGGGACAGTCGCATCAGGTGTCGGATTACAAGTGGCCAGCCCCCGATTGCCTCGCTGAAAAAACCGTTTTCACAAGCCGGTTTTTGCCTGCGGGGGATTGTAAAGTATGCCCTTTAGCAAGCTATATGTTCGACAAGAGTGACGAAGAGCACTGGTATGCACTGAAAGTCTTTTACAACCGGGTGTTCGATGTCGAAAGGCTTCTCGCACAGGACGGTGTAAAAACCTACATTCCTTTACGTTCCACAGAAACAACCGTCGGCGGCAGGACGATTCGCCGACGCGAACCGGCCGTTTCATCGCTGATGTTCGTCCGGCAGGCGGAACGTGCGGTGCTCGAACTGATGCAGCGGGCGAAGGCTACCAGTCCGCTGATGGTATATTTCGATCGGGAGACCAAAAAACCGGCCGTCATTCCCGATCCCGAGATGGAGGCCTTCATGCTGGTCACGTCGACCGACGATCCCGGGCTGGAATACCTCCCCGAAGCGCCGGCGGAACTCCGGCGGGGCGACCGGGTCCGCGTTACAGAGGGTGTTTTCAAAGGGGCCGAAGGCTATATTCGGCGTGTCAAGGGCAACCGGCGGCTGATCGTCTCGATCGAGGGTGTCGTAGCCGTGGCGACAACCTATATTCCCGGCTGTTTCCTGGAAAAAATCACGACGGACTAAACCGTTTCACCCGATTGGGGCTGCCTGAAATCCGGGATTTATCGTTTCCCGTTCTATTCGCAGGCCGTATTTCGATAGTTTTCATTTTTGCGTCATTATAATCGGCTTACCGCTGTTCCGGCAGGGGTAGTTGCCGCGGGTTCTCTTATGTTCCGGCTGTCCTGCTGCAAAGGATGCCGATAACTTTTCACGCCTCCGTATGCTTCAAGTTATCATGTCCCGTTTTGGGATTGAAAAATACCTATCGTCACGGTATTTTTCGTCGTGGCTGATCTTGACGATCGACACGGTCGTGTCTGTAGTTTCGACCTTGATCGCCTACCTGTTGGTTCGCGGATTGTTCACGAATCCGGTTTTCACGGTATGGTACGGTTTCTGGCTGTTGGCCGGTTCGTGTGTCTTGAGCGTTTTTTCGTTCATCGTTTTCCGAACGTTCCGCAGCGTCATCCGTCATACGACGCTTCGGGAAATCTGGAAACTGGGCGGTGCGGTTCTCTTCAAGGACTTGCTGATGTTCTTCTACGTGCTTCTCCTTCCCCAAAAACCGTATCCACCTTATGCCTCCCTTTCCATGGGTTTCCTGCTGGACGCTTTGGTGACTTTGTTCCTTCTGCTGGCCCTTCGTCTTTGCATGATCGTCGTCTACGACCTGATCAAGCTGAAGCAGTCCCGCCGCGCGAACAGCCGTCAGGTTCTGGTCTACGGCACGGGAGACAAGTCTGTGTCTCTGGTCACGCGTCTTCAAAACTCGCCGCATTACCGCGTCGTCGGTTTTCTGACCTACGGGAAGTCCCTGCGCAAGCATACGATCGCGGAGTGCCCGGTCTACTATTTCGAGAATCAGCACAGCGTCGAATACCTGCGGGACCGAGTCGATGTCGACGCGATCCTTTTCGCCACCAATGACGATGCGCAGCAGGAGCAGGAGCGTCTGATCAGATACTGTACGGAGCAGGGGGTCAAAATTCTGATCGCCCCACCGATCGACGAGGTCATCGACGGGAAGATTATGAAGCAGTCGATCCGGGAGATCAAGATCGAAGACCTGTTAGGCCGTCCCGAGATCCGCATTTCGATGGATGAGATCATCGCCAACTTCCGCGGCAGGACGATCCTGGTTACGGGGGCGGCAGGTTCCATCGGCTCGGAGCTTTGCCGTCAGCTGGCGACGTTCGGGGTGAAGGAGCTTATCCTTTTCGACAACGGGGAGACCCCGATGCACAACCTTCGCCTGGAACTGGAGGAGCGCTATCCGGCCTTGAAATTCATCCCTGTCATCGGCGACGTCCGGATTCCCGCCCGTCTGGACTTCGTGTTCCGGACGTACCATCCGCAGGTGGTGTTCCACGCTGCGGCT
>NZ_MNQF01000050.1:0-2747 GCF_001915285.1 Alistipes sp. 56_sp_Nov_56_25 | reverse complement strand
AGAGCCGGATACGCCGAGAGGTGTAAGTCCGGTTCGGGGGCGAGTTCTTGGAAACCTGCCGTAGAAATACGGTAAGGCGCCGGGTGCTTAGCCTACATAAAACCTGCCGCAAGTATTTCGGCGAGTGTATGTGCGTAACGCAGGAGTTGGACGACCTGCTGTCGTCGCCCGTCCTCAAGGAGAGCGTCATCGCCAACTGCGACTGCCGCATCCTTTTGGACATGCGTAAGTATGCTAACAAGTTCGACGAGATTCAGGAGTTGTTGGGATTGAGTGATAAGGAACGCAATCAGGTGTTGTCGATCAATCGGGCCAATGACCCCAAGCGCCGCTACAAAGAGGTGTGGATCGGACTCGGAGGCGTACACTCTGCTGTCTATGCTACCGAAACGAGTCTTGAGGAATACCTCTGCTATACCACCGAAGAGACTGAAAAACTGGAGTTGCAACGTCTCACGGAGAAGCTCGGCGGCAATATCGAGCTGGCCATACGCCAGTTGGCCGAGCAAAAACGCAATGAAGATCATTAACCTAAAAACCGAAAATCATGTTCATATCCAAAAAAGAACTCGCCGAGCGAGACGAACGGCTGCGCCGGGCGCAGGAAGAGATCGAGTCGCTGAAACAGACCATCCGGGAGTTGCAATCCGAGGTTGCCGACGACCGTATCTGCGGCTGCTGAAAGAACGAATACGGAGAGCGGATCACGATCCGCAAAACGGCTCCGGGATATGCCGCGACGCTTTTCTGCGGCGAGCGTCCCGTGCGGGACATGGTCATTCTCAAACGCGATGACGGTCTGTGGCTCCATGTCTTGTACGGGCAAACCGGCGGATGCGTCGTTCATCACACGACCAACGATATTCTGCATATCGGATGTTTCGGGCTTTTCGTCCGCGACGACCGGCCGCAGCGTATAGGGACGGAAGTAATCCTTCAGGCTCCGGTGCGATGGGACGGCGAATAGGCTTCGGCCTGCTGGCAGCGATGCTGCTGGCAGGTCATCCGCTTCGGGCGCAGTGGGTGGTGAGCGACCCCTCGAATCTGGCGCAGGGTATCGTGAATTCCACCAAGCAGGTCGTCGAAGCATCCCGGAACGGAAGTACGCTGCTTCAGAGTTTTCAGCAGACGGTAAAGATTTACGAGCAGTCGAAAAAATATTACGACGCGCTGCGGTCGGTGCATAACCTCGTCAAAAGCGCCCGTCGTGTGCAGCAGATGATGCTGCTCGTGGGCGACATCTCCGATATATACATCTCGAACTTCCGGTCAATGCTCGACGATACGAACTACTCGGCCGAGGAACTCACGGCAATGGCCGCAGGCTATACGAAGCTGCTGTCGGCGAGTGCCGACCTGTTGAACGACCTGAAGCAGATCATCACTCCGTCGGGGCTTTCGATGACCGACAAGGAGCGGCTGGATATTATCGACAGGATCTATTACGAGATGCTCGAATACCGCAATCTTACGGAATACTATACGCGCAAGAATATCTCCGTGTCGTTCCTGCGCAGCCGCCAGCGCGGGGATTCGGAGCGTGTGCGGGCCTTGTACGGCGGCCATAACGACAGATATTGGTAACCTATGACGATGCCGTTAGCCGTAGAGTGGACGAACCTGCATCAGATTCTCCGCTCGTTGTACGCCGATATGTTGCCGTTGTGCAGCGATATGATGGGCATTGCCAAAGGACTCGCCGGATTGGGCGCCTTGTTTTTCATCGCATACCGGGTCTGGAAATCCCTCGCCGCCGCGGAGCCGATCGAGGTATTCCCGCTGCTGCGGCCTTTTGTGCTGGGGCTGTGCATCATGGCTTTCCCGACCCTCGTGCTGGGGCCTTTGAACGGCCTATTGTCGCCCATCAGCAAGGCCACATCGCATTTGGTCGATCGACAGGCGTTCGATCTGGAGAAATACCAGACACAGAAGGATGAATTGCAGCGTCAGGCGATGCTCCGCGATCCGGAGAAAGCCTATCTTATCAGTAATGAAGAGTTCGACAAACGGCTTGACGAATTGGGCTGGAAGCCTAAAGACCTCATGGCGATTGCCGGGATGTATGCCGAGCGAGCCGGGTATCAATTCGGTCAGAAAGTCCGTGAGGCATTCCGGACGTTTCTGGAAACGCTCTTCCAGGCGGCATCGCTGACCATCGACACCGTGCGGACGTTTTTCCTGATCGTTCTGGCGTTGCTGGGGCCCGTGGCCTTCGCCTTCTCCGTGTACGACGGCTTTCACAATACGCTGGCGTCTTGGTTGGCACGCTATATCTGCATCTATTTGTGGCTGCCCGTCAGCGACCTGTTCGGTGCGATCCTTTCGCGCATCCAGATTCTGATGCTCCAGCAGGACATCGAACGACTGCAAGACCCGACGTTCATACCCGACGGAAGCAATACGGTCTATTGCATTTTTATGATTATCGGAATCGTCGGATATTTCTGCGTGCCGACCGTTGCGTCGTGGATCATTCAGGCCGGAGGCGCAGGAAGTTACGGCGATAAAGTCGCAGGCGCAGGACGTGCCGTGGCGATGGGCGCTGCCGGAGTCGCCGGAGCGGCGGTCGGAAATGTCGGAGGCCGTATAAAAGGGGCTTTGAAGAAACGATAAAACGTAATAAAATATGGAATTCAAAACATTGAAGAACCCGTTGGTTGAATTAAAATAAAGCATCTTTAACAAGACCAATTTTACGATGGTTACAGAAGTTGATGTATTGCAGCACGGTCATAGCAGCGATTTTT
>NZ_MNQF01000014.1:36993-37428 GCF_001915285.1 Alistipes sp. 56_sp_Nov_56_25 | reverse complement strand
GGTGTATCGGTTATGCTGCCAAGTGTACTGCCGAGTAGCCGCGTTCGGTCTGGATAAGCGCTGAAAGCATCTAAGCGCGAAGCCATCCCCAAGATAAGTTTTCCCTTGAGGGGCGTAGGAGACTACTACGTTGATAGGCTGCAGGTGTAAAGACAGTAATGTCAAAGCCGAGCAGTACTAATTACCCGAACGACTTTTTTGCAGCAATTCTTTATCTCATTTCCCGAATATGTCAACTCTTACCGAGTGCGACGGGTTGCAGCGACTAAAAGGCTGCTCGCACGGCTTCGATATATTGAAGCATAGGTTCTTTTAGGTGGTTATAGCAGTGAGGTTCCACCTCTTCCCATTCCGAACAGAGAAGTTAAGCTCACTTACGCCGATGGTACTGCGGTTTTCCCGTGGGAGAGTAGGTAGCCGCCTCTTCAAGGTCAG
>NZ_MNQF01000014.1:0-36979 GCF_001915285.1 Alistipes sp. 56_sp_Nov_56_25 | reverse complement strand
TCGTAAGGTCTGACCTTTTTTTTGTGCCTAAACCCTTCCTGTTAAGGAAGGGTTTTTGTCTTGGAGGGGGGGGGAGGGCAGCGCAACTTACAGGGGGGGGGCGAAGACGAAATGTTCGCCGCCCGACACGGAGTTCGATGCCGGATATTTTCGGGAGGGGGAAGACCGCCTTTTTAAAGCGGCGTTTTTTGGGAGGGCGTTATTTCTCCCGTTCTGCGAGGTATTCGTCGAGCGTGATCGGAGACGGGCGTTTGTGGATTTTCTGCCCGAGTTTTTCCCGGACAAGGTAGTAGCTGGCCTGGAGCGTGCGGTTTATCTCGGTCAGCCCCCGGCGCGGCGGGAAGATTTTCATGGTCATCTCCCGGTTCCATTTGCGGGTGAAGAAACTGCTGTAATAGTCGTCCTCGGGATTTACGAGATATTCGATTGTCCCCTCCCATTCGATGCGGTTGAGCAACAGGTTGGGTTCGGATACGTAGAGCATCTTGAACGGCAGCGATTGGTAGGGCAGGTAGTTGAGAAAGACCTCGCCGTAGTTGTTGCGGTAGTTACCCGGCATCTTCTCCTTTTCGTAAAATACGAGTTTGTCTTCGATAAGCAGGATTACCCAGCGGTGCGACTCCTTGGGAAACATCAGTTCGCCGAGCATGCTCGGGGTCTCGACATACCCGCGTTTGCCGACCCGGACCATCTCTTCGATGAACCGGGCGGGATTGTCGGCATGTTCGAGAACCTGGTTGCAGATCACATAATCGAAAGCATCTTTTTCGAACGGGAGTTGCTCGCCGTCGGCTTCGATGAATTGCTGGTGAGGGTAAATCAGGACTTTTCCGCAGCGATGGGTGTCGTCGTGCGGAAACTTGTCGGCTATCACATCGGAACGAAACATCGGATCGTGTCCGGGACCGATTTCGAGTACCTTATCCCTGCGCTTGATGCGGAGATCCTGGCGTCCCAATGGATGACGGGTTATCATAGAGTGAGTTTGATGTGTGTCCCCGCAAATATAGGAAAAAACCTGCGTAAAAAATAAATCGGCTGAATATTTTCGGCCGATTTGTAAACGATTTTGTCCGAATTGTGGGCCTGCTCCCGAAATCGTCGTCTAATGTTCTCTGTTCTTGAGGTTTATGACGCGATTGATCCCCGGAGAATAGTCCGGTGTGCGGCGTTATTTGCCGTTGACGAAATCGAGGATCGCCCGAGCCGTGGTTTCCGGCTCCTCCAGAAATCCCATGTGACCGCTGTTTTCGAGCCATACGATCCGGGCCTGCGGGTGCTCTTTTACCATCTTCTCGGCCGCTTCGACAGGGATGTAGTTGTCCTTGCGTCCGAGGATGAAGAGCTGGGGAACCTTCGAGGCGCGCAGCATCTCGTTCTGGTCCTTGCGGGCGATCATGCCGTTGAGCAGCGCTACGATTCCTTCGTCCTCGGTGACGGCGACCTGTTCGGTGAGGTCCTCGATGTAGTCTTTCATCCGGGTGCGGTTGTCCTCGGCGAAGCCCGCTTCGGGGGCCACGCGGGCCAGCGCATCCTTTTTCCCGGCCTTTACGAGGGCGATTTCGCGGCGGCGGTTTTCGGCCTTCTCCGGCGTGTCGGCGTTGGGTGTCGAACTTAACAGCACAACTCCGTCGAGCATGTCGGGATGGCGTTCGCAGAAGGCCAGAGCCACGTAGCCGCCCATCGAGTGCCCGACGAGTGTGCAGCGGGGGATTCCCAGCGCCCGGAGGGCGTCGGCCACCGTGTCGGCGAGGAACTCCATCGAATGCTCCTCGCCCGTCACGACCGAGATGCCGTGACCGGGCAGGTCTAACGTAACCACGCGAAGCTCTTTGTAGAGGAATGGAACGAAATCCTCCCAGACGAGCATTGATTCGAGGTATCCGTGCAGGAGCACGACGCATTTGTCCCCTTTCTGGGAGTCGCAGACGTGCAGGGCGGTGGGACCCGCCATGATGAATTTTTCGATCATTGAATCTGGATTTATTCCTCCTCTTCGTCGAGGTAGTCGAGAACGGACTCGCGTTTGAGGGGCAGGATTTCCTCCTCGTCCTCTTCGTCGAAACTGCTGTAAAGCGCGTGGCGCTCCTTGCCGCTCTTGCGTATCGGTTCGAGACGTTTGGCTTTCCGAAGTTCATCCGCGTCGTGTTCGCGGATTCCCTTTTGTGTTTTCATGGGGAAATGAATGGTTGGTTTTAGAAATTTTCGCTGTCGAACACTCCTTCGAAGACGCGGCGCGCCGGTCCCGTCAGGCGGATGTCCGTATAGGTTTGTGTTCCCTGTTCATGCGAAAACCGTACCGCAAGCGCTCCTCCGGGTACGGTGATGCGGAAATCGGTCGTGTGGGGCTGCCGCGCGAAGGCCGTCACGATGGCCGCGGCCGTGGCTCCCGTGCCGCAGGCGAGGGTCTCGTTCTCCACGCCGCGTTCGTAGGTGCGCATGCGGATCGTGCCGTCGCCTGTGATCTGCACGAAATTGACGTTCGTGCCCTGCGGGAAGCGCGTCGTGTCGCGGCGGATGGCCCGTCCGCGGCCGGTTACGTCGACCGCTTCGAGGTCGTCGACGAATTCGACGTAGTGCGGGACGCCCGTGTTGAGAAACCACCAGCCGTCGCCCGTGCGGATCTCCCGCACGGCGATCATGCCCAGCTCGATCTCTCCCGAAGTGCCTTTCAGGCGGCGGATGCGGGCGGTGTGAAGCCCGTCTGCGGCATCGAAGAACTTGGTCTCCCCGCCGATGCCCCGGTGTTCGGCGAAAAGCGCGAAGCAGCGGGCGCCGTTGCCGCACATCTCGCCTTCCGACCCGTCGGCGTTGTAATAACGCATCGAACAGTCGATCTCCGCGTTCCGGGCGAGGGTCATCAGCCCGTCGGCTCCGATGCCGAAATGACGGTCGCACAAGGCTGCGATAAGTTCCGCACGGGGTGTGAAGCCGCCTTCGCGGTTGTCGATCAGGATGAAGTCGTTGCCTGCTCCTTCGTATTTTGCAAATGCCGTCTGCACTTTTTGAATGGTTATGTCTTGGCAAAAATAGTAAAACTTCTAAAAGTTTTGCTAATTTTGTGAAAAATATCCGCCCGGGCGTGCAACGGCGGGCGGATTGTATTGTTTATGCCAGGATTCAAAAAACAGACCTTTATGAAAAGTGTGCTTTTCAAGCATCGTTCGATACGTAAATTCCGCCCGACGCCCATTCCCGAGGAGGTGCTGCGCGAGTGTCTCGAAGCCGCCTCGCGCGCTTCGACGTGTGGCAACATGCAGCTCTATTCGCTGGTGGTGACCCGCGATGAAACGCTCCGCGAACGGCTCGCGCCGTGCCATTTCAACCAGCCGATGGTCCGCCAGGCTCCGTGCGTGGTGACCGTCTGCGCCGATATTCACCGTTTCACGATGTGGTGCGAGCAGCGCGACGCCGACCCTGCCTACGACAATTTCGCGTGGTTCCTGAACGCTTCGACCGACGCCCTGCTGGCCGCGCAGAACCTCTGCGTCGAGGCCGAAATGCACGGGCTGGGCATCTGCTACCTCGGCACGACGATCTACACCGCGGGCGATATTTCGCAGATACTGGAACTTCCGAAGGGGGTCATTCCGCTCACCACCGTGGTCCTGGGTTATCCCGACGAGTCGCCCGAACTGACCGACCGCCTGCCGCTCGAAGCCGTGGTCCACTACGAGAAATACACCGATTACACGGCCGCCGAGATCGACGAACTGTGGGCCGAGCGCGAAGAGTCGGAGCTTACCAAACGTCTGCTGGCGGAAAACGGCCTCCCGAACCTGGCGCAGGTCTTCACCCAGCGGCGTTACGTGCGCAAGGACAACCTCGCCATCTCGGAGTCCTATTTCGCCCTTTTGAAAGAGAAGGGATTCTTCAACAACTGACGCCGTGCGGGAATCGTGTCGCATACTCGCCGCCGCGCTGCTGGGCCTGCTGTGCTCGGCGTGCAGCGTCACGCGCCACATTCCCGAAGGACAGTATTTTCTGCAAAAAGTAAAGATCGAGGACGACCGGTCCACGCCCCGCAAGGAACGCATCACGGCTTCCGACATGGAGAAGTACGTGCGCCAGACTCCCAACAAACGCTTCCTCGGGACGAATTTCTACGTCTGGCTCTACGAGCAGGCCGACCCTGCGAAGGACAACCGCTGGAACAACTGGAAGCGCAAGATCGGGCAGGCGCCCGTGACGCTGGACATGGGGCTGACCCAGAAGAGCGCCGAAAACCTGAAGGTCTACATGGACTCGAAGGGTTTTTTCTCCTCGCAGGCGACCTATGAGGTCGACACCGTTTCGCGCCGCAAGCGTGCGACGGTCACCTTCCGCACGCGCCAGGGCGAGCCTTACCGCATCGACTCCGTTTCCTACGAGTTCCAGGACAACTTCCTCGAACAGATCGTGCTGCCCGACACCGTCAATACGCTGCTGCATACGGGCGATATTTACGACGTGTCGGTCCTCGATGCCGAACGGGAGCGCATCGCCGCCTACCTCAAGGAGCGTGGGTACTACAATTTCTCGGTCAACAACATCTCCTACGCCGCGCGGATGTTCGAGAAGGAGCGGCTGATCGACCTGCGGCTGATCGTCAAACAGTATCTCACGGGCTACGACGAACGCGGACTGCCCGTGATGGACAACAACATGGTCTACCGTATCGACCGGATCAACATTTTCCCCGATTACGACCCCACCGTCGCACGGACCGACACGACGCTGCTTTCGCGGCTCGATACGGTCTACTACCGCGGTCTGAACATCATCTACGAGAAACGGCCCAACCTGCGCCCTCCGGTGCTCCGTCAGGCCGTGCCGCTCTATCCCAACTACGTCTACAACTCGTCGCAGGTCAATCGCGCCTATTCCGACCTGATGGCGCTGGGGTATTTCAAGAGCGCGAAAATCGCCTTCGAGGAGCAGCCCCGGTCGGCCGACGTCACCGACATCGTCTCCTTCATCGGCGCTTCGGCCGATTCGACGCAGACGCTCTACACGCGCGAGGGCTACCTGACGTGCAACATTCTCTGCACGCCGACGCTCAAGCAGAGCGTCAAGGTCGATCTCGAAGGCAGCACCACGTCGAGTTTCTACGGCCTGAAGGCCACCGTCGGTTATCAGAACCGCAATATTTTCCGCGGCGCCGAGTCGTTCGACCTCTCCTTCACGGCGGGTTACGAATTTATGAAGGCTCCCGACGCCAGGCGCAAACGGGCCACCGAATTCGGCGTCACGACCGGACTGACCTTCCCGCGGTTCCTCGTGCCCTGGCGCACGGGCCGTTTCCGCACGGTGAACCAGCCGAAGACCAAGGTCGAACTGTCGATCAATTTTCAGGACCGCCCCTATTACGCCCGTACGCTTTCGAGCGCCGGCATCACCTACATGTGGACCAACAGCCGCTATTCGTCCTTCTCGCTGCGGCCGATCGACATCAACGTGGTCGACATGACTCGCCCGGTCGATCCCGAATTCCTGGGCAATACCTCCAACAAATACCTGATCAACAGTTTCAAGACCCAGTTCATCGGCGGCCTTTCGTTCGGCTACGGCTATAACAACCAGCGCAAGAACCTCGGCGGAAACGCCACGAACATCCGGTTCAACGCCGAGACCGCCGGCAACCTGATCGACGCCGTCGAGCACGCCTTCTTCTCGCCGGCCAAGGGAAAGGAGCAGTATACGATTTTCGGCATCGAGTATTCGCAGTATTTCCGCACCGATTTGAGCGTCAGCCGGAAAATCATGCTGGGGGGCGCTACGGCGCTGGTGGGACGGCTTTACGGCGGTGTGGCGATGGCTTACGGAAACTCTTCGTCCGTACCTTTCGACCGCCAGTTCTATTGCGGCGGCAGCAACGGCATGCGCGGCTGGACGCCCCGAACCCTCGGGCAGGGTTCGGTGGCCAATCCCCACAACGATTTTCCGGTCCAGACGGGCGACGTGAAGCTGGAAGCCAACCTCGAACTGCGCTTCCCGGTCTGGGGCATGATCCACGGCGCGACCTTCTTCGATCTGGGCAACATCTGGTATATCCGGCACTATTCGGGTGAGTCCGAAGATACGGTGTTCCGGTTCGACCGTTTCTACAAACAGCTGGGATTCAACACGGGACTCGGCCTGCGTTTCGACATCAAGTTCGCCGTGCTGCGCCTCGACTGGGGTATTCAGCTGCACAATCCCAACAACCCCTCGGGCGAGCGGTGGATTCACAATTTCAAGTGGAAGAACACGGCGCTCAACTTCGGCGTGGGTTACCCGTTTTAACGTTCGGCTTTTACTTCTTCGCCTTGTACTGCGACGGCGACATGCCGGCATTGCGCTTGAAGTAACTGCCGAAGAACGACTGGTTGGGGAAATTCAGGTAATAGGCGATCTCCTGCACGCTCATGTTCGAATATTTGAGCAGCGTCTTGGCTTCGAGGATCACGTAGTTGTCGATCCATTCCGATACCGATTTGCCGCTGATGCGCTTGATGAGCGTGGTGAGGTATTTGGGCGTGATGCATAGCTGCCGGGCGTAGAATCCCACGCTGCGTTCGTGCTTGTAGTGTTCGCCGAGCAGCTCGGTGAATTGCCTGAAATACTCCTCCGCACGGTTGTGTATCGGGCTGTCGACCTCGGGATGCTCCGTGAGGTAGTGGGTCAGGATGTCCCCGACCTTGTAGATCGTCGCGGCGATCAGTCCGCCGATGATCTCGCTCGAAAAATCCGTCTCGGAGCCTTTCAGTTCCTGTTCGACCATCGAGATAAAACTCCGGAGCGACTGGCTCTCGGCGTGCGTGAGTTCCATGCAGGGGAGCGAGCCGAATTGCAGGAAAAGCGGCATCATGCGTTTGGTGTCGATGTTGATGCGCTTGAGAAAATCCGGGGCGATGACGATAAGATGGGCCTTGAAACGGTTGTTGGATTGTACCTGCAGGATGTGCTTGGGGCTGAAGATGAAGAGCGAATCCTTTTTGAGCCGGAATTCCTGCAGGTTTGACGTGAGCGAAGTCTCGCCTTCGATTCCGACGCCGATAATGAGAGCGTTCAGGCGGCTCGGGAACCGGAATATCTCCATTTCCGATGCGCTGTTTGCGGCGATGCATTCGCCCATAATTCCCGGACACTTTTCGCCTCCGGCCATTGTGATGAGTTCGTTCAGGGTAAAACTCGATATCGGCATTTCTGAATTCGTCTGGTTCATAGTTTCGCTTAAATTTCGACAAATATAATAATGATCAGTCGGGTATCATTCAAAATGTTCGATTCTTCAACCTTATGAACACTACCGCGCGCTTTTCGACCTGCGGGTCTCTGAAAACGAAAGCGCCGACCTCACGGGTCGGCGCTCGATGCTCTGTCGGCGGACCGATCCGCATGAAGATTTATTTGGCGGCAGGCGCTGCTGCGGGCGCGTCGGTGATGCCCAGTTCCTTTTTCACGGCAGGCGCGACGTCCGTCAGCGTAGCCTCGTCGAAGTAAGCCAGCGATCCCGTCGACGTGTCGAACACGACCAGAAATCCGCCTGCGGCCGCTACCTTGTCGATGGCGCTTTTCGCCTTGTCGATGATCGGGGCGAGCAGTTCGTTCTGTTTCTTCTGGTAATCCTGCTGTGCGCGCTCCTGGAACTCGCGGGTGCGGGTCTGCATATCGTTCAGTTCCTTCTCCTTCACCTCCTTGATGGCGTCGCTGAAGGTGTTGTAGTTTTTCTGGAAATCCTGCAACTTGGTGTTGAATTCGACGTTCATCGTCTCGATGTTGTCCGACAACTCCTTGGCGAAGGTGTCCATGTTCTCCTGCATCGTCTTGGTCTCGGGCATCGCCATGATGATTTCCTGGGTGTTGATGCGTCCGAATTTCTGGGCGAAGAGCGATGTGGCGCCCATCACCAGCACAACCGCAAGGGTCAGTTTGATTGCTTTTTTCATACAGTTTTATCAGTTAATGTTTTGATGTCGGTTATTTCTTGAGCGCGTCGATCACCTGCTGCGTCCGCTCTACGGAAGGATTGGTGTAGAGCAGCGTGGGGTTGTTCGCCGAGTCGAGCACCAGGTCGGCGCCCGCCTGCTTGGCGTAGGTCTCGATGGCGTCGAAGACCTGTTTCTGGATCGGGGAGATCACCTCGATACGTTTTTTCATCAGCGTGCCTTCCTGTCCGAACAGGCTTTCCTGATACTCCTGCGCCTCTTTCTCCTTGTTCAGAATGGCGTTTTCGCGGGTCTGGCGCGCAGCGGCCGAGAGCGAGGTTTTCTGGCTCACGTAATTGTTGTAAAGCGCCTCGACTTCGGCAAACTTGGCGTCCACCTGGTCCTGGTACTGCTTGGCGAGCTTATCCAGGTCGGAAATAGCCGTATTGTAGGCGTCGATTGATTTGAACACTTTCTCGCTGTTGACGATTATGTAGTTCTGCGCCGCGAGTGTCCCTGCCGTCAGAATGAATGCCGCAATTAAAATCAGCCGTTTCATAATCCTGTTGTTTTTAAGTTAATATTCAGCCGGTTTCCCGGATTGCTGCTATAAATATAACTCTTTTCTTTCAAATTTATTGCCACGCCCCGTTTTATTTGAGCTCCCTTTGGCGAGGGGGATTCAGGGGATTTTGAATGCCGGTCCGCGGGTGCGGCCGTTCGGATCATGCTAAAATTGTTGTCCCAGAACGAAGTGGAACTGGCTGCCGCTCTTGGTCGAGGAGTTCGCCGGAGCGTCGAATCCGTACCCCCAGTCGATACCGAGCATACCCACCACGGGGAGGTAGAGGCGGACGCCGAAACCGGCCGAACGCTTGATCTTGAAGGGCGAGAACTTCTTCCACGAGTCGAATGCGTTACCGCCTTCGAGGAATCCCAGCACGTAGATCTGCGACGAGGGTTTGAGGATGATCGGGTAGCGAAGTTCGGCGGTGTATTTATTGTAGCCGCGCGAGTAGTTGCTGCCGGGGTCGAGCGCGCCGTCCTCGTAACCGCGCATCGCGATGATGTCGATACCGTATATATTGTATCCCGACATGCCGTCGCCGCCGACTTCGTAGCGTTCGAAAGGCGAAACCTTATACTTGTTGTAGCTGCCGAGGTATCCCATTTCGGCCTTGAGCATCAGCACGAGGTTCGAGTTTTTCAGGAACGACTGGAACCACTGCGCCTTGAACTGCCATTTGTGGAACTCCACCCAGCGGTAGCGCTCCTGGTTGGCCCGGTCCGCCTCTGCGGAGGTCGAGTTGGAACTGTTGGCGATCTGCTCCAGTTTTTTGTAGTCCTTGCCGTCCCAGAGCGAGTAGGGGAGCGTGGCCTGCACCGAGGCGCTGAACTCCGAACCTCGGCGCGGGTAGATCGGCTGGTCGACCGAATTGCGGCCGAACACCAGTTTGATCGATGCCAGGTTGGCCGCGCCGTTCGTCATCACGAACGACGACCAGTTTTTCAGCGCGTAGCGTTCGTAGCTGGCTTCGGCGTAGAACGTGAAATAGGGATCGGGCCAGTTCAGACGCTTGCCCAGACCGGCGGCGACGCCGTAGGTCCGGAAATACTGCGTACTGGTCTGCCATACGTAATAGGCGTTGTTCTGCTCCGAGAAGTGTGCCGAGAGGGTGAACGAGTTGGGTTTCTTGCCGCCCATCCAGGGGTCGGTGAAACTGAACGCGAAGGCCTTGTAATACGTACCGTTGGTCTGTGCCGAGAGCGAGAGCCGCTGGTTCTGGCCCATCGGGTAGGGGCGCCATGCACCTTTCTTGAAGGTGTTCTTGATCGAGAGGTTGTTCAGCGTGATGCCGACCGAACCCACGAAGGTTCCCGAACCCCAGCCGCCGGCGATGTTGAACTGGTCGGAAGCCTGCTCTTCAAGCGGCCAGTTGATGTTGACCAGCTCGTTCGAAACGGGCTTGATGTCGGGCATGATGGCCTCGGGGTTGAAGTGTCCCATCGAACCCAGCAGGCGGATGGTGCGCATCAGCAGCGCGCGGTTGTAGAGTTCGCCCGGACGGGTGTCCAGCTCGCGGCGGATCACCTCGTCGTCGACGCGCTGATTGCCCGTGATGCCGACTTCGTTGATGGTGAACTGCTTGCCTTCGAAGACCTTGACTTCGATGTCGATCGAGTCCGGGGCGATGATCGTCTCGGCGGGTTCGATCTGCGACATCAGGTAGCCTTCGTTCTGATAGAGCGACGACACGGATGTCGCTTCGGGATCGGTCTCCTTGCCGATGCCCAGCTGCTTGTGCATCGTCTTCTTATCGTAGATGTCGCCCTTCTTGACGCCGAACATCTGTTGCAGCCCTTCGGTTTCATAGACCGAGTTGCCCACCCACGAGACGTTGCGGATGTAGTATTTGTTGCCTTCCGACACTTCGAGGTCGATGCCCAGCCGTTTTTCGTTGATCGGGTAGATCGAGTCGCGTATGATGGTGGCATTGCGGTAGCCCCGCGAGTTGTAGAAGTCGATCAGCAGCTCCTTGTCCGCCTCGTAGTCGTTCTCGTTGAGTTTGGTCCCCTTGAAGAAGTTGATCGACTTCTGGTGGGTCTTTTTGAACGTGCGGCGCAGGCGCTTGTCGTTGAACTGCTCGTTGCCGACGAAGTTGATCTTGCCGATCTTCACTTTCTCCTTGCGGTCGATCAGGAAGGTCACCGTCACGGCCTGTCCCGGGCGCAGCGTGTCGTTGTCGATACGCACGTCCACCTCCGTATTGCGGAATCCCTTTTCGGCCCAGTAGTTATGGATGAGCTTCTTGTTCTTGTCGATGACGTAGTCCGAGAGTTCGCTTCCGCGCTTGAGTTTGAGCTTTTCCAGCAGGTCCTTCTTCTTGCCCTTCGAAATGCCCTCGAACTCCCAGTTGTAGACGCGGGGACGCTCCTTGAGGAAGACCTCCAGGTCGAGGCTGTCGCCCTCGATCTCGGCGCCGATCTTCACGTCCGAGAAAAACCGCTGGCTCCAGAGCCGTGAAATGGCGTTGGAGATGAAGTTGCTCGGCAGGTAGACCGAGTCGCCTGCGATCAGTCCGGCAGACGACTTGAGGATCTCGGGGTTGAGGTATTGCACGCCGTGGACGTTGACGTCGCGGATGTAATAGAGCCTGGGTTCGCCCTCGCTTCGGAACATCGGGGCGTTTTCTGAAATCGCAGGCTTCGGAGCCGCCGTCGTGTCCTGCGGATTCTGCTCCTGGGCGAATATATTCGAGCAGCATAGCACGAGGGCAGCTGCTGCCGTGAATATCTTACCGGAATAATTCATCTATTAAATATAGTCTAAAGTCATCTATTTAACCAGTCCGAAGCGGCGATCGCGCCGTGCGTATTCCTCCATCGCGCGGTCGAACTCCTCCTCCGTGAAGTCGGGCCACAGCACTTCGGGGAACCACAGTTCGGCGTAGGAGGCCTGCCACAGCAGGAAATTGCTCAACCGCTGTTCGCCGCTGGTGCGGACGATCAGGTCGGGGTTCGGGTAGGGGGCCGTGTAGAGCGCGGTGCTGATCGTCTCTTCGGAAATCTCCGACGGGGCGATCTGGCCGGCCTCCACGCGTTGCGCGATCTGCTGCACGGCGTGCGTTATTTCGCTCCGCGACGAATAGTTGAGCGCCAGGATCAGCGTCAGCGTCCGTCCTCCCGCGGTCTGCTCCTCGGCCATGGCCAGGTAGCTGCGGACCTTCTCCGAAAAACGGCTCCGGTCGCCGATCATGCGCACCTCGACGCCCTGGCGGATCAGTTCGGGCGTTTCGTTGACGACGCTTTTGCAGAAAAGCTCCATCAGGGAGTCCACTTCCTCCGCGGGCCGTCCCCAGTTTTCGGTCGAGAACGCATAGAGCGTCAGGTACTTCACGCCCCAGCGCGCCGCGGCGCGCAACGACGCCCGCACGGGTTCGACACCCGCTGCGTGACCTTCGTAACGCTCTTTGCCGCGCAACTCGGCCCAGCGGCCGTTGCCGTCCATGATGATGGCGACGTGTTGCGGTATGCGTTTCTGATCGCTCATATTAGGGCACAAATATAGGGAAAAATTCTGTTAACTTGTGGAAAAATGCGATAAATGATTAACTGCGGATGTCGATTCCCCACATCATCTTATTCCGTAACGTGTCGTAAAATGATATATTGTGCGGCACGGCCAAAAAAATCGTCTGTTCGGCCCGCTCCACGGTGAACGACGCGCCGTGCGAAACGGGGTAGGTCCGGTTGTCCAGCGTGACGAAGGCGTCCGCCCGCCGGGCGTCCACGTTGAGCGTGATGACGCCCGTGTCGGGGATCACCACCGGGCGCATCGTGAGGTTGTGGGGGGCCAGGGGCGAGATGACCAGGCACTGGCACGTCGGGGCCACGACGGGACCTCCGGCGCTGAGCGAATAGGCCGTCGATCCGGTGGGCGTCGAGACGATCACCCCGTCTCCGTGGTAGGTGGCCACCATCTGCCGGTCGACGTAGGTCTCCACCGAGATCATCCCTGCGCCGTGGCGCTGCACGGTGAATTCGTTGAGCGCCAGCTGCGATTCGGGCTGTCGGGCGAATTCGCCCGTGACGCGCAGCATCGAGCGCGGCTCGGTCGCGATGTTGCCTTCGGCTATCTCGCGGAAGATCAGGTTCAGCCCGTTGCTCGGGGCGCTGGTCAGAAACCCCAGGTGCCCGGCGTTGATGCCCATTACGGGAATCGGCGCGCCGCAGAGACGGTGCACCCCTTCGAGCAGCGTTCCGTCGCCTCCGTAGCAGACCATGACGGTTTCGGTAGGCTGTTTGCCGATGTAGCGGCCGTAGATCCTTTCGGGCGGGAGCGCCGTTCCCGTGGCCTGCTCCACCAGGGGGGCGAACTCCTCGTTGACGGCGTAATCGAAGCCGAAAGCTCCGATCGTTCCGATCAGCTGGCGGATCTCCTCGGGGGTGTGGGCGATCTGCGCGCGGGAAAAAAGTATGATTTTCATCGGCGGAGTTTCGAAAAAATAAGTAACTTTACCACGCCGGAACGATCCGGGGCCTTTTCGGCCCGGCAAGGCGCCGGGATGTGGCATATCTCCGGCAAATATACGGAAAGGAGAGCGATGCGCCAAATTTATTTGAGCTTGTCCGGATCGCGTTCCGCATTCCGTGAAACAGCGTAGAATTATGACAAAGTTAAGCGTTAACATCAATAAGATCGCCGTGGTGCGCAATTCGCGGGGCGGCAATCTGCCCGACGTGGTCCGCGCCGCGCTGGACATCGAGCGTTTCGGCGCCGAGGGCATCACGGTCCATCCGCGTCCCGATGCGCGGCATATCCGTTACGACGACGTGCGCGATCTCAAACGGGCGCTCACGACCGAACTGAACATCGAGGGCAACCCCATCCCGGGTTTCATCGACCTGGTGCTGGAGGTGGTCCCTGCGCAGGTGACGCTGGTTCCCGACGCCCACGATGCCATCACCTCGAACGCCGGGTGGGACACTCTGGCCAACCGCGCGTTCCTGACCGACGTGACGGCGCGCTTCCACGCGAAGGGCATCCGGGTCTCGGTTTTCGTGGACCCCGTGGCCGAGATGGTCGCCGGGGCGAAGGCCTGCGGCGCCGACCGGGTGGAACTCTACACCGAAGCCTATGCGCGCGAATATCCCGACGACCCGCAGCGGGCCGTCGCTCCCTATCTGGCCGCCGCCGAAGAGGCTCGCCGGCAGGGGTTGGGGCTGAACGCCGGCCACGACCTTTCGCTGGAGAACCTGCGCTGGTTCGCCGAACGCATTCCGTGGACCGACGAGGTGTCGATCGGCCATGCGCTGATCTGCGACGCCCTCTACTACGGGCTGGAAAACACCGTGCAGCTCTACCGGCGCGAACTTAAATTCTGACGACTATGAAACGCATCCTGATCCTTGCCGCCGCGCTGTTCACCGTGTGCACGGCCTTTGCGCAGAGCGAATACAACCTCCAGCGGCGCAGCCTTTTCGAGGTGCTCCCGGTCTATTCGAGCGACATCGTGTTCCTGGGCAACTCGATCACCGACGGCTGCGAGTGGGCCGAGCTGTTCAACAACCGCCACGTCAAGAACCGCGGCATCAGCGGCGACCGCTCGGGGTGGCTGCTCGACCGTCTCGACCCGATCGTCGGGGGGCATCCCAAGAAACTGTTTCTGATGATCGGCGTCAACGACCTGGCGGCCGGCGTTTCGCCCGACGAGATCGTGGCCAATGTGGCCCGGCTCATCGACCGTTTCCAGTCCGAGTCGCGCTGGACGAAGATCTATGTGCAGAGCATCCTGCCCGTCAACGGCGAGTCTTTCGCCAAGTTCAAGAACCACTACGAGCACGGCCGTCAGATCGTGCCGCTGAACAAGCGGCTCGAAGCGCTGTGCGACGAGAAGGAAGTCACCTACCTCGATGTCTGGGGGGCGCTGGCCGACCACGAGGGGCGGCTGGACAAGCGTTACACCAACGATGGCCTGCACCTGACGGGCGAGGGTTACGTGGTGTGGCGGGATGCGATCAAGCAACACGTGAAGTAGCCGCGTGACGTTGTCGAATCCCATATTCCGGCGGATTTCGCGCCTTGCCGACGAGCAGGGCGTGCAGGCTTTCGTCGTCGGCGGCTATGTGCGCGATCACTACCTGCGACGGCCTTCGACCGACATCGACGTGGTGGTTGTGGGCAGCGGCATTGCGCTGGCCGAGGCGCTCGCGCGCGAACTGAAGGCGAAGGTCTCGGTCTTCAAGACTTTCGGCACGGCGATGGTCCGCGCCCGGAATGTCGAAGTCGAGTTCGTGGGCGCGCGCCGGGAGTCCTACACCCGCGATTCGCGCAAACCCGAGGTCGAACCCGGCACGCTGGCGGACGACCAGCGGCGGCGCGACTTCACGATCAACGCCATGGCGTGGTCGCTGAACGGGGCCACGTTCGGCGAGCTGGTCGATCCTTTCGACGGGATGTCGGACCTCGAAGAGTGCATCATCCGCACGCCGTGCGATCCCGACGTCACCTTTTCCGACGACCCTCTGCGCATGATGCGCGCCGTCAGGTTCGCCTCGCAGCTGGGCTTCACCATCGAGGAAGAGACCTTCGAGGCGATCCGCCGCAATGCCGAACGCATCCGCATCGTCTCGCGCGAACGCATCGTCACCGAACTCAACAAGATCGTCCTTTCGCCCGTCCCTTCGATGGGCTTCGAGTTGCTGGAACTCACCGGGCTGCTGGAGCGGATTTTTCCCGAGATGCACAACCTCAAGGGGGTGGAGAAGCGGGGCCGCCACGCCCATAAGGACAATTTCATCCATACGCTCAAGGTCGTGGACAACGTGGCGCGCCGCAGCGGCGATTTGTGGCTGCGCTGGGCCGCCGTGCTGCACGACATCGCCAAGCCGCTCACGAAGGCCTACGATCCCCGTGTGGGCTGGACCTTCCACGGCCACGAGGTGCTCGGCTCGAAGATGGTCCCGGCGATTTTCCGCCAGCTGAAACTGCCGCTCAACGAGCACATGAAGTTCGTGCAGAAGCTCGTGTTCCTTCACCTGCGGCCCATCATCCTCTCGGAGGACCTCGTGACCGACTCGGCCGTGCGCCGGCTGCTGTTCGAGGCGGGCGACGACGTGGAGGCGCTGATGACGCTGTGCGAGGCGGACATCACCTCGGGCATCGACGCCAAAGTGAAACGTTACCTTTCGAATTTCGAGCTGGTGCGCCGCAAGATGAAGGACCTGGAGGAGCGCGACCGCATCCGCAACTTCCAGCCTCCGATCACGGGCGAGCTGATCATGGAGACCTACGGCATCGGCCCGGGGCGCGTGATCGGCGACATGAAGGAGATCATCAAGAACGCCATCCTGGACGGCGAGATTCCCAACGAATACGACGCGGCCTACGCGCTGATGGAGCGGCTGGCCGCCGAGCGGGGGCTGACCCGCGTCCGGAAATAAGGCGAACCCGTGAGGAGCGGGATTAAAATGATGTAATGACCTAATAAATCAGGTCGTTACATTTTTGTATAGGATAATAGGTAACGAAAAAGTAACGGTTTATTTTCAACTTGTTGCGCTCAAATACCGCATTTCAAATAACCTATTGCAAGATACGAAAAATTTTTGGAATTGGCAAATAGTCAAGAGTTGTTAGATGCAACCTGTTTCTTTTACAATTTCTGAAGTGTATTGTCCAAAATCGAACCTCCGTATTTGTGATTTTTGTTATATGTTTTATGATTACTATTACCACTTTAGAATGCATATTTGAATATAAACTGAGTTCCTTTCTCCTGTACAGATTCCTGTTCCAAGAAAAAAGAGTTCAGACGTATCTTGTTTTCTTGAAGGATATGTCTGGGAATCTTCCTGATAGATATTGGCCGTGTATTTAATGACGGTCTTTTTATAAAAAAAATCGATGAACAGATTCATTGTCAGTATCTATAATAAGTTTTCTCAGCTCATCAATTTTTGCGTGAAGCTGTTTCTGCTGTTTAGAATCTGGAAACGCAACTCCTTCTAAGATCCAGCATCCGGTATATATACTTGCTTAGGATGAGTGGTCTTTGATTATTCTATAATTATAAACCTGTTGGTTGAATTAGATTAGTGAATATTTTATCAGCCCAATCGGACGAAGATTAACGAAATTGCCCTATTGCATAAACGTCATAGCTGCGATTTTGCCTGCCATACGGGTAAAGAGACCGCAGGATTGCTTTGCATAGTTTCGTATCATCATGAGATTGTCGTTGAGTTGGGAGAATATTGTTTCTATACGCTTGCGGAATCTCTTGTATGTCCGGGATGGCGGACGCCAGTTTTTCTGATTCAGCCGATACGGGACTTCAAGAGTTATATTAGCTGTCTCAAAGAGGTTTTTCTGAACCTCGGCACTGAGATAACCTTTGTCTCCAAGCATCATACAGTCATGATATTCCCAACGCACATCATTGAGGTAATGGATGTCATGTACGCTTGCCGCAGTCATGTCATAGGAATGTATCACACCTCGTATCCCGCACACAGCATGGAGTTTATAACCGTAATAGTGCAGACCTTGCGAGGCGCAGTATCCCCAATCCGGAGCGGCCTCCGCGTTGTCTCGGCCCATGACACAACGTTTCGCCCTTGCGTTCTGGCAGACCTTTACCGGCTTGGAATCAATGCAGAACACGTCCTCAGATCCGTCAATGGCGACAGCAACCTCCTTGCGGATTTCCTCGGCAAGTCTGGCCGTCAGCTTACGACGGACATTGAACTGCCGGCGGCTGATCTGGTTTGGCAAATCGTCCTTGCACTCATGTCGCAGACGATGAAAAAGAAGATTTTCGCTATCGAATCCGAAAGCCTCGGCGGTTATGCCGAGAGCGACGACTTCGAGGTCGGAAAACTTCGGAACAACGCCACAACGGGGTACGTTTCCAAGTTCATTTACACGATTCCCAGCGAAATCCTTGCAGATTCCGAGAATTCTAACGAAATTTGCTATGAAGTTGCGCATAAGCAGAGCAATAGTAGTTAACGGTGTGATTACCACTAATTTGCTAATAATCTGCAATTTGTGCAACTTTTTCATTTATAAATATTGGGAAATTTAATTCAACCAACGAGTATAAAAGATTATCTGAAAGCCGTGTCAAAAGATGTTAATTAATCCTTTTTTTGACAAATTTCGGGCAAAAGTGAATGAATGCGCACCACAAAAACGGGCGGCAGAATGCCTGCCGCCCGTAAAGTATTGGGTTTCGCGTCACTGCTCGGCGATTATTACCGCCGTGGGAACGCTTCGCTCCCGTAGCGCGACGTCCTGCGCAGTCGTACCGGGCGTGTCGCTGGGCATGTTGAGCACCCGTCCCTCCCGGCCCACGAAGGTCGAGGAGCCGCCGCCGTCGAGATTGATCGCTTCGACACATCCCAGCGAGATCATTTTGTCGGCCAGTTCGGGCAGTGTCATACCGGCGCTGCCCCGCTTGTTGCGTCCGTCGCAGACCACGATGACCAGTTTCCCGTCCTCCGTGGCGCCGATGGCCGTCCGGGGATGCCGCGCAAGCCCCTGCAGACCTCCGCAGTCGAAAATCTCTTTCCAGTAGTTCTCCTCGGCCACGTTCCGGCCCCCGTGGACCAGCATCGGGCCGCCGCCGATGGCGTTGTAGGGCTGCCAGCGGCGTCCGCCCGCCGTGTGCGAGGTCGGTGGCGCCGGCATGAACGTCATGGTCTTCTCGTTGTTGCCGAGCGCGGACGGGAAAGCATAGGGACAGTTGTCGTCGTCGGCCACGCAATAGACCCAGGCCGCCTCGAAACTTCCGTCGCGCAGCTGCCCCAAAGCGGCCCGCACGGGGAAGAAATGCGTGTAAGGATTTGTGGACCATATCCAATCCTCCTGCACGGCGAGCGATCGGACCACACCCCGGTCGATGAGCAGGCTAACCGAAGTCGTACCGCCGAAGAAACCCCCGTTGACGGCCAAATACGGCGTACCGTCTCCCGATTCGGCGAATGCCGAGAAATAGGCCGTCGGCTTCTTCGCTGCGGAGAACTGCGGACGGAACCGCAGGTTCGGATTCGCCTTGAAATCGACGATGGCGTAGAAGCCCAGGCACTTCGAGCCGTTCGCAAGTTCCTGCGTAAACTCATCGACCGTAAGACCCTTCGGATAACCGGGCAGACCTTCCGGATTTTCTTCGCCGCCGTCGCCGCCCGGATCGTCCCCTTCAGAGAGAGCCGGAGGAGTCTGGTGCTCCTTCTCGCTGCATTGTACGCAGGTGCAGCACAACAGAAGGGCTACCAACAGCATATAACCGAGATTTTTCATGTGCATCATACAAATGTTTATTCATTTCATGGAAGCAAAGATAATTAATTTACGGTAACATAAAACTCTTCAGCGTAAATATTTTTACTTTGTATGATGTTTTGAATAATTTTATTAATTTTGCCATCAAAGCAATCGATCGCTCACCCAAACCCTGCCCGATATGAAAATACCGAGATTTATTGCCTGCCTTACGGCGCTGCTCTGCATGGCCGCTGGCTGCCGCTCTGAGGACGATGCCGCCGTCCGCGCACTGGCCCGGCGGATCATTCCCGAGCACGAAAAACAGTTCCGCTTCGAGCGTCTTACCGATACGACCGAGTGTTTCGAACTGGAATCCCGCGGCTCAAAGATCGTCGTGCGCGGCAACAGCTCCGCCTCGATTGCCGTGGGACTGAACCATTACCTGAAGAATTACTGCCTGACGACCGTCTCGTGGCATGCCTGCAATCCCGTGGAGATGCCTGCCGTGCTACCGCGGATCGACGAAAAAGTCCGCGTCGAATCCCGCGCACGGGAGCGTTTCTTCCTCAATTACTGCACGTTCGGGTACACCATGCCGTGGTGGGGATGGACCGAATGGGAACGCTTCATCGACTGGATGGCGCTTCAGGGCGTAACCATGCCGCTGGCCATCACGGGGCAGGAAGCCGTCTGGCAGCGGGTATGGACCCGGCTCGGACTTTCGGACGAAGAGGTCCGCGCCTACTTCACCGGTCCGGCCCACCTGCCCTGGCACCGCATGTCGAACATCGACCGCTGGCAGGGTCCGCTGCCCGAGGAGTGGATTGACGGCCAGCTGGCGTTGCAGCAGCGTATTCTGGCGCGCGAACGCGAACTGGGGATGAAACCCGTGCTGCCGGCCTTCGCGGGACACGTTCCGCAGGAGCTCAAAAGACTCCATCCCGATGCCCGGATCACACGCGTGAGCTACTGGGGCGGCTTCGACGATCGATACCGGTGCAGTTTCCTCGACCCGATGGACCCGCTTTTCGCGGTCATCCAGCGGGAGTTCCTCACCGAACAGACCCGTCTGTTCGGCACGGGCCATATCTACGGCGCCGATCCGTTCAACGAGATCGACGCCCCGACGTGGGATCCTGAAACGCTCGCCGGAATGTCGCGCCACATCTACGAGTCGATGGCGGAGGTCGATCCCGAGGCGGTGTGGCTCCAGATGGGTTGGCTCTTCTATGCCGATCCGACGCACTGGACCGCGGAGAACATCCGCGCCTTCCTCGGCGCCGTGCCGCAGGACCGGCTGCTGATGCTGGATTACTTCTGCGAATTCACAGAGATCTGGAAGCAGACCGAAAAATTCCACGGCCAGCCTTACTTGTGGTGCTACCTCGGCAATTTCGGGGGCAACACGATGCTATCGGGCAATTTCCATACCGTGAGTGCCCGCATGGAGGACGCTTTCGCCCATGGCGGCGACAACCTGCGCGGCGTGGGCTCGACGCTCGAAGGCTTCGGCGTTAACCAGTTCATGTACGAATTCGTGCTGGACAAAGCGTGGAACACGGGCATTGCGGACGACGAGTGGATCGCACGCCTGGCCGACCGCCGCACGGGATTCCGCGACCCCGCGGCCCGCACCGGCTGGCGGACGCTCTGCGACAGCGTCTACACGCTGCCCGCGCAGACCGGACAGTCTCCGCTGACCAATGCGCATCCCGCGCTGGAGGGTAACTGGCACTGGACCACCAAGCCCACGACGGGCTACCGTTTCCCGACCTTGTGGCGGGTTTGGGAAGAGCTGCTCGCTGTGGACAGCGAACGCGACACCTACCGTTTCGACGTAGTGAACATCGGCCGGCAGGTGCTGGGCGACTACTTCCTGATAGAACGCGACCGTTTCGCCGCGGCCTATGCGCAGCACGATCGGAAGGCGATGGACGCCGCCGCCCGACGCATGACCGGATTGCTTGCGGACATCAACCTGCTCACGGCCTGCCACCCCGAGTTTTCGCTCGAGCGGTGGATCGCCGCGGCGCGCGGCTTCGGCAGCGACAACGCTTCGAAAGATTACTACGAAACCAACGCCCGCATGCTCATCTCGGTTTGGGGCGACAGTTACCACCTTACCGATTACGCCAGCCGCACATGGTCCGGAATGATTTCGACCTACTACGCTCCCCGCTGGCGGCTCTTCATCGAACGCGTGATGGAGGCGGCCCGCACGGGCCGGATGTTCGATCATGAGGCTTTCGACCGCGAAATCCGCGACTTCGAATGCCGATGGGCCGACGCCTCCCACCCGCTTACTTTCCCCGAAGCGGGAGACGCCGTGCGGACGGCGCGCGAACTGGCCTCGAAATACAAACCGCTGTTCGACGCCGAGCGGTAGGGCGTCGTACCTATTTATATAAAACCCCGGACCGGAAACGGTCCGGGATTATAATGATGTAACGATTCGATTATCGGGTCGTTACATTTTTATATGTAGAATAGGTAACGAGAAGGCAACGGTTTATTTTCAGCCTATTGCACTCGAATACCGCATTTCAAATAACCTCTTGCAAGATACGAATATTTTTCAGAATCGGCAAATCTATCCCAAAAGTAGATGTATGCAAAAATTGGCCTTTTAACATAAATGTCCGTGGCATGCTCCTGCAACACTTTTCAAGGTAAGAGCGAGGTTGTCGGCCGAAACGGTTTCAGCCGGTATTTGTCTTTCACCTTCCCGGTTTATGGTTTTTAACGTGCAAAAATACGGGGGATCACAATTTTAGAACGCTGAAAATTCGTAGAGTAAAGAAATTATCGTAATTTTAGATATTGTATAATTTTGTCCTCATACAAGGTTCTCCACTCATTTTGGATACAAAAAAGTACCATATGTTACAAATTGAAAGACATTATCGCATCCAGCCCAATACAACATCCCATACAAATGGGGACCAAGACCATAGAAGTATTGTTGCAAATCAAATATAGAAAAATTTCTTTATTTGCAACAATGCATAGTACAAAAAGCCAATGATATAATCTATAAAGTATTATATATAAATATTTTGCATTTCATTTTAATTCTTCCCTTGCTTAAATTTATGGAGAAATATGCTATCAAAAATAGTTTCAATCCGATGCATTGATCTTTACATCAGAGAGTGAACTCGTAAAACTCCGTATCGTACAAATAACAAAACAAGTTTTTTGCAAAAAACAGAAAAGGAAGTATTGCCTAGGATTCTTTTATTCTCTTAATAGTTGCAATACCTGCAAAATAGTCAATTCTGATGGTAGGGTAAAGAGAGTTAATGGAGTCTCTTTTGTTGTATAAATAATTGGAATTCTTGCCTTTGTCTATAAAGTTTCGTATTTTTAGGTTGGTACATTAAAATATATAAATGCCTTTTTTAATGAGGAACGACAATACGGCCATTTCGGATAGAGAAACGGTCGTATGTATCCCACATTCTAGCCATCACCAATATTTGAATCTTATTGATATGATACTTCTTCGACAAGTGGGCTATTGTCTCTCCTTGCTTTACTCGATTTACTATTAGTAGTCGGTTTATCAAACTGTATATTTGAAACACACTCAAAATTTTACCTCTAACTTTTGGAGGAGGACTTTCAGTACAGTCTTTGAATAGATAAAATACGCGGATGTGCATTAATTTATGTTTATGGATTCCTGCCGCCGTGCCGGGAAAACCCGCCGGTTGGCGGCGGGTTTTCTTTCGGGCGGTCGGTCGTGCTATTTCGTCTTGACGGGGGTGGGCAGATCCCTGACCTTGCTGCATGGCAGTTCCTTGATTCGTATGTTGCGGAACTTGATGCCGGGGCCGTGTCCGAGCAGTCCGATGTGTCCCGAGGCGTTGAACAACCCCGGGTGGTTGCGGTGATCGACCGTATAGGGGTTCTTCTTGCCGCCGTCGGGCGCCACGTTGTGCCCTTGGCAGGCTTCGCGGATGTCGCCGTCGAGGATCACCTCGTCGTTGACCGTCACCGTGATCCGGTCGCCCACGGCGCGGATCTCCTCGACGTTCCAGGTGCCCAGTGACGGGAATTTCACCCGTTTGGCCGGGATGATGCCGTAGACCGATCCGTGCTGCTGGTATTCGCGCAGATTCTTGTAGATCGGGGCGTCGTGATCAAGAATCTGGATCTCCATGCCGTGATAGGCGGCGTCCACGCCCATCGGGGTGCGGATGCCGATGCCGTTGTTGACCCCTTCCTGCACGAACTGGAACTCGAAGCGCAGGATGAAGTCGGCGTACTCCTTCTTGGTGTAGAGGTTTCCGCTGCCGCCGTACTGCGCTGTGACGTAGATCGTGCCGTCGAGGGGAACGTAGTTGGTGGTGTTTCCGGTCCATTTGTGCATCGAGGTTCCGTCGAAGAGCACTTCGAAACCTTCCGCGGCCTCCTCGGGCGAGAGTTCGAAACGCGGCGTCGGGGGCAGCTCGCGGACGTACATTTCGCGGAAGCTGACGGGAGCCGTGCCTCCGACGAGCAGGATTTGACCCTCGGTGTAGGCGGGGATTTCACGGTTGCAGGTGTTTTCGAGAATGACGTTGTTGCATGTCGTGATGCCGTTCAGCACCACCGTCACGCGGTCGTTCACCACCCGGACCTCCATCGTGTTCCACTCTCCGGGGCGGTTGGCGGCCGCGGGAGCCGTGTTTTCGTGGAGCATGTTGCCCGTCAGCGCTCCGGCGTTCCGGCCTCCGAGGGCGATTTGCGGGATCGAGCGGATGCCGAGACCCGCCTCGCCGTCGGTTTTCCATTCGACGATCAGACAGAAATTTTCGTACTCCTTCGCCGACCCGAGCGTCGGGGTTCCCGTCGCTCCCGTGAGCACGCCGTCTGCGGCGTTCCATGTTCCGGCTGCCGCTGCGTCGGCTTCTTGCTGCGCCTTGGTCAGCGCTTTGGGCTTCATCGCCCGGCGGGCGTTGGGATCGCCGGCCACGGCTTTCCACGCTTCCGGGGCGAGGGATGCCGGAACGAACCCTTCGGCGGGGAGTTTCGCCAGCAGACCTTTGATCTCATCGACGGCGTAACCCGCATCGGCGTCGGATTTGGCCAGTTCGGCGTAGACCTCCTGCGCCTTTTTCAGAGCCGAGGCGACGATCTCTCCGCCCATGTCGGGGTTCTTCGCCGCCGCGGTCTTCACCGCCAGCGCCGCCGTTTCGGCCGTCGCGGGGTTATCCAGATATTTCACGGCGAGCACCAGCACCGGGAATTCCGGGGTTTTGGCGAGCGCCTTGAGCAGTTTGTTCTGCACCTTGGCCGAGGGGTTCAGTTCGAGGGCGCGGCGGTAGAGCTGGTATTTGCGGACGCCCGTGTCGGCGGATGCCGTCACGAACTCCGTATATCGGGCCAGCGCCGCGTCGGTCCACGCGGGATTCCGGCGGGCGAGGTCGTACAATACATCCACCATTGCGGGATTTTCGACCGTCAGCAGGGCCGCGAAGGCGGCTTCGCGGTCATCGGCAGCCAGCAGGGCGTCGATCGCCTCTTTGCTGGCGGCCTGCGCCAGCAGGGGGTAATAGCGGGCTTTCGCGGGGGCGGAGGCGATCCGGGCCATCGTCTTTTCGTATTGGGCGGCGGGCGTCTCCCGGGCCAGCGCATTTTTCAAGCCGGCTTGCAGGGCCTTCACGTCGGCCTCCTGCGCCTTGTTCAGCAGGTCGCACAGACGTTCGAAATCTTTCGGTGAGGCGACGCCTGCCAATGCGTCGTATGCGGCGGCCCGCACGGCGGCATCGGGGGATTCCAGCAGGGCGAATACTTTGTCTGCGGCGGTCGTTATGCGGCGCATCGCCACGAGTTTCAGGGCGTTGGCCTGCGTCCGCGGCGTGCCGTCGAGGGCGGCTGCGAAAGCGGCGTTGGGCTTGCCGTTGAAGGCTGCGAGAGCGGCCGACGCCTCCCGGGCGTGCGGTCCGTCGAGCTGGGCGACGAGGGCGTCGAGGGCCTCTTGCCCGCCGATCCGGCCGGCGGCGCGGATGGCCGCGAGGGCGAGTTCCGGATCGGACGACGCGATGGCGGCGATGACCGTCCCGGCCTGCGAGGCGGCGTGGCGGCTGCCGAACCAGCTGATAACGTCGGTTTTCGCCGCGTCGTCTTTCAGCGACGGCAGTTTTCGGGCGATCGCGGCGTAGAGGTCGTCGTCGGCGAACTCCGCGGCGCAGTCGAGCGCAGCGCAGCGGTAGGTCCGGTCGGTGTCTTTCAAGGCGGCAAGCACCTCTTGCGTCCGTTTTTTGGCATCCGCACGCAGGGCGATTTCCAATCCTGCGATCCGTATGTTCTGCGGCATGCCGGCTTTCCGCAGGGCTTTGGCCGCAGCGAGAGCCTTGGCGCTCCCCTCGGCGGCGAGGCGTGCGAGCAGGCTTACGTAGGCGCCTGCGGCATCGCTTTCCGTGAACGTGTATCCGGCGGCCTTGGCTGCCGCGGCGAGGGTTGCGAGCGACGCTTCGCCGCCGCATCTCGCCAGCGCGTTGTAAACGGCCTCCTTCGTTGCGTCGTCGGCCGCGGGGTCTGCGGCCCATTTCAGCAGCGCGGGTTCGGCGGCCGCAAGGCGTTTCTCCGCGGCGGCATAGGCCAGCAGGGCTTGCGGAGCCGGGCTTTGCTCGATCAGAGCGAGTATCGCCCCGTCGGTTCCGGGCGTGGAGATCAGTCCGCGCACGGCGTAGTCCGCGAGGTATTTGTCCGAGGCGTATTTCACGAATACGGGGGCTTCGGCGGCCGTCGCGCAGAGTTGCAGTTGCGAGAGCAGGAATGCCTGATTGGGCTTGTCTGTATAGGCTTCCACGGCCGCGACGAGTCCTGCGCGAACCTCGCGGGCGAGTTCCTCGCGGCCTGCGGCGGTCGCGTAGCTCACCACGCCGTTGATGGCGTACTCCACGGCGGCGTTCTTGCCCTCGGCGGCGGGGACGAGCATTCCGGCCATCATCCGGATTCCTTCGGCTCCGGTCGCGGCCAGCTCCTGCATGACGACGTCGAACGCCTTGGGGTTCTGCGCCGGAAGCTGGTTCAGTCCGTCCGCCACGATCGTCGCGGCGGTGCGCTGGCGTGCGTCCTGCGCCCCGGCGGCGAACGGCACGAGGGTCAGCAGGAGTATTGCAAGTATCTTTTTCATCGTTATTTCGGGTTTGCAGGGTTGGGTCAGATTTTCCACGGCGTGCGCATCGGCTGGTCGATCAGCCGGTTGGCGGCATCGTCGCCGACGAACAGCTGCTTGTCGGGATCGAAATGCAGCGTGCGGTTGAGCCTCAGTGCGCAGGCCCCGAGGTTCACGAGCGTCGAGCTGCGGTGTCCCTTGATCTCGTCGAGGGCGAAGCGCTCGCGGGTGCGGACGCACCGGAGGAAATCGGTGTTCTGCGGCTCGGGGTCGGGCATCTCGGAGATCTTCTCCATGACGTTCGGGATCGTGCACTCGAATCCCTGATAGACCTTGCCCAGCGGCCCTTCGATGTAGGGCACCTTGCCTTTGCTCTCGAAACCTTCGCCCTCGAGGACGATCTGGCAGCCGTCCGCATAGGTGTAGACGATCCGGTGCCAGATGCCCACGGCGTCGGGATGCTGCTGCGGGGCATCGACCTCGACCTTCACGGGCGAGGTGTCGTCCTTGCCCAGCAGGTACTGCACGGGGTCCATGTAATGCTGTCCCATGTCCGTCAGGCCGCCGCCGTCGTAGTCCCAGTAGCCGCGGAACGTGGCGTGCACGCGGTGTTTGTTGTAGGGCTTCCAAGGCGCCGGGCCGAGCCACATGTCGTAATCCAGTTCCGCCGGAACGGGCTGCGGCGTGAGGTTCTCCTTTCCCACCCAGAAGAATTTCCAGGCGAAACCCGTGGCTCCGGAGATGGTCACCTTGAGGGGCCATCCCAGCAGGCCGCTGTCTACGAGCTTTTTCAGCGGTTCGACCGTCGTTCCCAGCCCGTAGAAGGTGTCCTTGAAGCGGAACCAAGTGTTCAGCCGGAAGATGCGGCCGTTCCGTTTGACGGCCTCCACCACGCGCTTGCCCTCGCCGATGGTGCGCGTCATCGGCTTCTCGCACCAGATGTCCTTGCCCGCCTTGGCCGCTTCGACGGCCATCAGCCCGTGCCAGTGGGGCGGGGTGGCGATGTGTACGATGTCTACGTTGGGGTCGGTGATCAGGTCGCGGTAGTCGTGATAGGCTTCGAGCTTTTGGCCGAACTTCTTGCGGCCCAGCGCCACGGCGCTGTCGAGGTGGTTCCGGTCAACGTCGCAGACCGCCACCAGCCGGCAGGCGTCGTTCGACGTGAAGTGGTAGCTGCTCTTGCCGATGCCGCCCACGCCGATGATGCCTTTGGTGAGCTGGTCGCTCGGGGCGACGAATTTCGGGCCTCCGAGCACGCTGCGCGGCACGACGGTCAGCAGCGTCATGCCGCCCAGCGTTTTGAGGAAATCTCTGCGGGAACTCATTTTCTTCAGGTTGTTTTGGATTTATAAGGTCGTGAGCCGGAGGTTGCGCCAGAGGACTTTGATGCCTCCGCCGTCGTGGATTTGCAGGGCGATGCGTCCCTGTGCGGCGCCGATCTTCGCATCGGTGATGTCGGCCATCGCCTCGCCGTTGAGCCACGTTTGCACGCGGTCGCCCTGCACCCGCAGGCGCAGCGTGTTCCACTTGCCCTCCTTGAGCGCCGACTCCTTCTCGTCGGGAATCTGCACCAGCCATCCGCGGCCGTAGGATTCGTAGATGCCCGCCGTGTCGTGCCCCTTGGGAGCCACCTCGCACTGCCAGCCGTGGACCTTCACGGGCGGCTCGACGAACGAACGGAAGAAGACGCCCGAATTGCCGTTCGCCAGCTGTTTGAACTCCACCGTGAGGTCGAAATCGTCGTAATACTCCCGCGTGGCGAGGTAGCCGTACTGCTTGTCGGGGCCGCTCTCGCAGACGAGGTTGCCCTCTTTATCCACGTACCATTTCTCGGTGCCGTAAGCTTCCCAGCCCGTGAGGTCCCTGCCGTTGAAAAGTTCGACCTCCCGGCCGGCCTTGCGCGGCAGCTCCTTGATTTTCAGATTGCGGAACGAGGCGGGGTAGCCGTGGTCTTGCAGACAGATGACGCCTCGCTGTGCCAGGCCGTATTCGGGAGCCGTCTCCCATTTGCCGCTGTTCTTGCGTGCGAACCAGTCGTCGGTCCAGGCGTCGAATTCGAGGATTTTGCGGCCGTTGAGCCAATGCTCGACATGGCCGTTGTCGCAGACGATGCGCGATGTGTTCCACTCGCCCTGCGGATTGACGACGAGCGAATCGGGGTTCGGGAGATGCATGGCGTAGTCCACGCCCAGCCGCTGCCACGGTTCGAGTTTCGTCGGGGCGTTCTGCGCCTCCCAGCCGTCGTTGTCGATCAGCTGATATTCGGGTCCGGTGACGTAGGGAACCGCGAAATAGGGGTTCTCGACCACATGGTAGAGCATGCCGCTGTTGCCGCCCGGGGAGAGTTTCCAGTCCCAGTCGAGAATGAAGTTTTCATACTGTTTTTTGGTGACGATGTATCCCGAAAGGTCGCTGCCGTCGCCCGCGGCCTGGATGCAGCCGTCCACGACGTGCCACGGCTGCGTGAGCGAATCGCCGTTGAAGTCTTTCCATTGGTCGAGCGTCTTGCCGTCGAAGAGCAGTTGCCAGCCGTCGGCGATTTCGGCTTCGGTGAGGGTGTTGTGACGGGGCCCGCACGAGCAGAGGCAGGCCGCGATGATCCCTGATCCGGCCAGCGTGCGGAGCAGATTTCGGAATGAGTTTCGTTTCATGTTTTAAGTAGCTTTTAATGTTTCATCGACTTAATTCGTATTTACGTTCATGGCGCAGAAGATTTTCAACTACGTGTGCAATTGAGAATAATTATGATCTGCGAAGTGACTTACGGTTTTTCAGTTATCTGCGCACGGCTGTTCCCTGGCAAGAACTTCACGAGTACGACGCCGTGGGACGCCACTTCGGTCTCGAAGTGGTCGGAAGTTTTCATCAAGTCCTTCTGTTGCCAAAGGTCGCGTACCGTCTGTTCGCCGCGCAATCCCAACTGGCGGAGCGAAATGCCCATCTTCGCCGGTTGCGAATCCTGGTTGAAGAAGCCGATGGCCATCGAACCATCCTCAAGGTGTTTGGCATAGATTACTTGCTTGTTTTCCTGCCAGACGGGGTAAGCCTGTATGCCCAGCGGGTCTTGGTTGACGTCGTTGACTTCATCGTTGGTGAGCAGGCTCATCGTGAAATCATCCATCTGTGCGATGTCGCAACCGATGAGCATCGGCGAGGCGAGTAGAGACCAGAGGCTGATGTGCGTATACTGTTCGTCGGCTGTCAGTTTCGTGGGATGCAATTTGGGGCCCCAGCCCACCATCCCCACAACCAACATGTCGGAATCGGCCCAATGGCCCGGATGGTTGAAAGCCAGCCAGCGGTCCTGCGAGAACCCGATGCGGCTTATGCTTTCCCATGTATCGCGGATGTCGCCTGTCGTGCGCCAGCAGTTCGCATAACGTTGCCAGACCGGAGCGTCGCCGTAGGGTGCACTGTTCGAGAGGCTGAAGATGATGTCGCGATCGATTTTCCTGAGCATGTCAAACATCTCCCTGACGTGGTAGTAGTTCAACGGATGCCAGTCGTATTTCAGGTAGTCAATTCCCCATTCTGCCCACTGTTTTACATCGGCCTCCACAAAAGAGTAAGGGCCGTGGTGCCAAACTTCACACCGATCCTCCCAGTAGTTACCGCCCGGTTTTTGATAACGATAGTTCTCGTTGTGCAATCCTTTTTCGATCCATTCATTTTCGCCATCGGGACGGTCCGAGTAGCTGCCGATGTGAGCGGCATAGGTACCGATCCACGGAGTCGAGTAAATGCCCACCCGCAAGCCCATGTCGTGAATCTCGCGCGTGAGCGCCGCCATGTCGGGAAATTTTTTGTTGGGCTGAATGGCGTTGTATCGGCCTCCGCGCCGGCCTTGCCAACCGTCGTCAATGTTGATGTAGCTCCAGCCGTGGTCGGCAAGCCCCTTTTCAACCATTGCGCGTGCCGAAGAAAGTATCTGTTCCTGTGTGACGTCGCGTGCCCAGCAGTTCCAACTGTTCCAGCCCATCGGTGGGGTGAGAGCGATTTCGTCACCCACGACGATCCGCAGGTCGCGTTCATAGCGCCCCAGCGCATTTTCGGCGCTCAGGCGGACGGTGTATTCTCCCGTTTTCTTCACGCGGCCGGTGATTCGACCAGTAGCGGGGTTGAGTTTCAGTCCCCGAGGTAGTCCTTCGGCCGAGAAGATCATCGGGCGGATACCCGTCGCTGCGATCGTGAAGAGAAATTCCGAGCCTGGACGCACACCGAAGATACGGGCACCGTTGATGCGTGGTGTTGGAGCTGCTTTCGGGGTCAGGATGTATTTCGACAGGTCAGATGCTCCCTGCACCACATCCTGTTGGGCCGAGATCTCGCCACAGATCGCAGTAAGAATCAAAATCATTAGAAAAGAGATGCGTTTTTTCATGATTTATTTTAATTAAGAACCTTCACTTTTTGGTTCGTTTTGTGATTTTGGATTAGTCGCAATGCGGAAGATAGAATCTCCCAATCCCCTGTGTAATTAGCCTTTATTGAAATCTCGGCAGACGAACGTTGGCTTGTATTGGAAGATACAGCTGGCCATTTTAGATGGGTTAAACTTTCAAGAATGTGCTTTTTCGGTAGAGAAAATAGAGAAACAGCCAACATATGGCGACATAGCCTGCGTTGCTGATCACCCGTGCTATCGCTTCGGGACAATGGGAAGCCGCCCCGCCGAAAAAGAAATTCGCAATGCCGCCGAACCCGACGATTCGTTGCGCCAGATAGATCGTGATGGAATTCAACCCGATTACGCGGAAGAAAAAAGTCCACCGTTTCCAGCCCCGCACGTCGATCAGGTAGTAGAACAATGCAAACAATCCCAATGAATAGCCCGTTACCACGCAGGTGAACGAACTGCTCCATAGTTTTTTGTTTATGGGTATCCAGCAATTCCAGATGATTCCAATTACCGTGATGGCCACCGCGGCCAGTGCCATGCAGAGTGCAATCCGTTTGCCGCTGAGCGACGACCGTTTCCGGAGCAGAAATTCGCCCGTGAACATACCAAACAACGCCGAGACGATGGCCGGAAGCGTGCTCAGCAATCCCTCGGGATCGAACGACCCACAGGCGAATGTCCCGGGAAGCCATTGGCGGTCTACCCATCCGGCGATATTCCCGGCTACCGAAAGCGGATCGGTGCCGTCGGGTGCGTCGGGTGCGACGACGAGGTACATCAGCAGCGAATAGCCGATCAGCACGACGGCCGCGAAAACAGCTCGTGTGCGCACTTTGCAATACATGTAAAGCAGGGAGGCGAACATCCACGCCAGTCCGATCCGGCCCAACACGCTCGCCACGCGCAGCGATGCGAAGTCGAAGCGGAATAGTCCATTGTAGATCATTCCCAAAACAATGAGCGTCATTCCCCGGCGGATGACCTTGAACAGAATCCGTCTTTCGCAGATTCCACCGGCGCGTTGTTTGGCCAGCGAGAAGGGAAATGATACTCCGGCGATGAAGAGAAATAGCGGGAAGATCGTGTCGTGCTGGGTCAGCCCGTTCCACGATACATGACCCATCTGCCGGGCTATGGCGTCGGTCATGGGATTGGGCCAAAGGGCACATATTGCGGTAATAAGGCCTGCAAAACCCATGATGAAAAGCATGTCAAAACCCCGCAGGGTATCCAATGAAAGCAGTCTTTCGTTCGGTTCCATAAGTTCGGTTATTAAGAGACCGGGCGGAAGGGCTTCGGCCCGGCCCGCCCGCTCTCGTGACAAAAAATCAGTCAATGGAGACGACGCTGATTATCGGCGAGGTTCCCACGGCACCTGCCAGACGGTGGTTGCCTGTGTTGGGATTCTCACCGTTGCAGGCGATGTCGGCAGCGCAGCGCAACCGGCATTGCAACCGGTTGCCTGCAGTGATCTGAGCGCTCAGTGTGAAATCATTGTCGATCTGTGCGTTGTCCGAACCTACTCTCTTGTTGCCCGTGAGGTCTGTGACCAAATCGAGCGTATAGATTACTGATTCTCCGGCTACTTGGGCGGTGCGCTGTGCAGAAATGGGTTTCCAACTTTCGTTGTCAAGGTATTCAAGCGACCAGTAGCGGGCTGCTCCAGCCGCTGAACGGGTGATGAACTTGATGTGCATCACTGTACCGGCAGGCAGCGTCTCCTTGACCGGAATCTGGAAAAGCCAGTAATCGCCCGTCAGAGAACCTGAGAGATAAGGGTGGCCGGTTGTGCCGACAACTTTTTGGATGGTACGCGTATTCGCGGCATCTTGGACATAGCTGATCGTTCCTTCGCCGATTTCAGCCGGAAGGGCGTTGTCGAAGACGAAGGCATTGGTATATTTCCCTGTGGCATAGTAGTCGGCCGTAAAAAGCCATTCGACGGGGAAGCCTTTTACAATGTAGGCTCCCTGCTGGAACACGGCAATCGTGCGGGTTTCATCGCCACAGGTCAGCACAAGCGTTCCCTCGCGCTTTTTTCCGGTATTGGCCGAGCAGTTGATCTTGACTTCCCGCGATCTTTCGGCACCCTCCGGGATCAGCGTGCACCAATCCGGTTTCTCGGAAACCTTCCACACTCCGGGGGCTAAAACGATCAGGTTTTGCGTGCCGCCCTCCTTGGCAAACGACCATTCGTCGGTCGACAGGTCAAATGCGAGGGCCTCCTTGTTGTTGTCGTCGCATCCGGCGGCAAGCGCGGCGAGACAGTAAAGTATCGAAAAGTATTTTTTCATGAGATTTGATTTTTAGCGTGTAAAACGATCAATAGCCGGGATTCTGCACCAGATTCGGATTTTTATTGATTTCGCTCATCGGCACTGCCATCCAATAGCTCTTCGGGGACTCGAAGATACGGACACGTCCGCCCTGATTGGCTTCGATCACCTGGTAGAACTCCTCGGCGGTTTTTCCGTCGCGGTTCCACGAGCGAGGTTGTTTGTTCATCACTTCGGGAGCTTCCTTCCAGCGGCGCAGGTCGTGGAAACGGCGACCTTCGAACAGAAACTCGATTGAGCGCTCCTGATGGAGTACCTTACGCAGTTTTTGACCCGTGGGAATGCCTCCGGCAAGGGCCCACGAAGCTTGGAACGTAGGCAGGCCGCAACGCTTGCGCACCAGGTTGATATATTCGAGACTCTGTGTGCTCAGCGATCCGTTATATTCGAAATCGGCTTCTGCATAGCTCAAGTAGAGTTCGGGCAGACGCAGATAGGGGTAAGCGTAATAGTAGAAACTGAACGAATTGCTCGGAATGCTGTAGGTTGAAGCCTTGGGAATCCATTTCTGGCAAAGATAACCCGTACAACTCTGATATTCATCGGTCTCCTTGAGCGTTGATCCATGCAATTCACCGCCGCGCAGATAGAGCGTGATTTCTTTGCCGTCAATCTCATACGTGCCGCGGTCGTAACCCACTGAGGCATAGAACCGCGGTTCCTTGTAGAGATGCAGGTTGACCGTGCCGGCTTCGGCGTTGTAGGCATAGGGGTCAATATCTTTGGTTTCGGGGTCGTCCTCCCACGGAAGTCCGTTCTTCGTGTAGTACATTTCGACGGCCTCCATAGTCGGAACCGAGGTGGTCTTCCAGCCTAACGACATGTTGTTGGCGATCGGGCGGGGCCCCATCAACTGTTGCAGGGTCTGACAGCCACCACGGTCGCCTTTGGCTTCGATAAATTCGAGTCCGTTCCAATGCTCTTTGGTGAAGGCATCACGGTAGTTGCGGCGACCGCGCTCGTCATTGGGCAGACTCGAATCAGCCGAAGTGTAGAGCATGAAGTTTTGCCGGCCGAGTTCGGAGTTGAATTTCTCGGCTACAGAAATGGCTTCAGCCGCAGCCTCCATCGCCTTTTTCCATTTCTCGGGATCATAAGTCGTGTTCATCAGCGGCGTGCCGTCGTGATTGTCGAATCCGACATAGTCGGAGTTGCCGTTGACCAGCGGAGAGGCGGCATAGAGTAGCAGGCGGGCCTTGTAGCTCAGTGCCGACATCCTGGTCGGAAGTCCTAATTCGGTATCGATGACCGTTTCGGGCAGCAGTTCGGCTGCCTTGTCATAGCATTCGGCTATGTATTTCACACACTCGTCGTAGGGCGAGCGGGGGACAAAGATTTCCGAATCGGGGGCGTCGTTGGGAATGTATCTTTTGACCAGAATGATAGGACCATAATATTCCAGTAACAATTGGTGGTAGTACCCGATCAAATACCATGCTTCGCCGGCATAACGGGCGGCATTCTCCGGACTGATAGCCGGTACCTTGTAGACGTTGTCCAACAAGTAAAAGGCATAGCGGATGCCGCGGTAGATGTCATAGTTTGTACCGCCGCTCGTACTGTAAGGCGCCCATCTGCCGAAATAGGTGACATTAGCATTCTCCTCACCGTAGATGAGACTCTTGCTGGAAAACCAGTAGGTTGTACCCACACCGCCGGTTATCATGTCGTCGCCGGCGAACTGATCGGGCGACCAGTCATATCCAATCAGGTTGGGCATGTAAGTGCGCATGTAGTAGCGGTATTTCTCGGCCTGTTGCGTCGTTTTCCAAATGTCGTCCTGCGTGGCCTTGCCTTCGGGAACGACATCGAGGTATTCGCATGAGGTGAGCAGCAACAGGAATGAAAGCGTGATCAGTATGTTTTTCATGGTCGTGCGGTATTGTTTAGAAGTTGAATTGGAACCCGAGGTTGAACGTCCGTTGGAGCGGATAGCTCAATCCGTTGCCCGAACCTTTTTCGGGGTCCCAGTATTTGAATGGTGAGAAAGTCAGCAGATTGGTTCCTGAAACGTAGACGCGCATCATTTTGTAGGAGTAGCCAATTTCGGCGGTCTTCAGACGCAGCATCTTGCCATTGCGCACGTAGAGCGTGTTGGCTTGACCGTTGTGTTCGTTCCATTGCGAGGAGAGACGCGGATATTTGGCGTCGGGATCAGGGCTCGCCTCGCTCCAATGCTCGTCGGCAATCCACTGTACCAGTCCGAATCCCGGCTTGGCTTTGGTCGAGAAAGGATGCGCATCGTACATGATGAGCGATATCTTGCCTTGTCCCTGGAAGAAGGCTGAGCAGTCGAAGCCCTTGTATTTGAGCGAGAATCCGAATCCGTATATGATTTCAGGGATTGTCGGGTTGCCATTCCAGCACTTGTCGTTGTCGTCGATGACTTCGTCATTGTTCAGGTCCTTGTATTTAATGTCGCCGGGTTGGAGCGGATAGCGGGTCGCGTAGACGCTCTTGGGTGACGAGGCGATATCCTTCTCATCCCGATAGAGTCCCTCGGCGATCAGACAGTTAATCGAGTTGATCGGGTGTCCTTTCTTGTATTGGTAGCCCCACTTGTATTGGGGTTCGTCCATCGAAACGATCTCGTTGTGGGCGTAGGTGAACGTACCGCGCAGCGAGAGGATCAGGTCTTTGGAGAAAGCTTTGTTGTAGTCGATCGAGATGTCTACGCCGCGGTTGTCCACCTTGCCAATGTTGCCCCAGGGAGTGATGCCCGACATGCCGAACGACGAGGGCAGTGACGAACGCTGCATGAAGATGCCCGAACGTTTCTCCTTGAACCAGTCGAAGATGATGTTCAGGCTGTCGAACAGACCAATCTCCACGCCGATGTCAAGCTTGTGGCTCTCCTCCCAGGTAGCATCTTCATTGCCGTAGATCGAAAGGATGGGACCCCATTTTTGGTCGAAGTTAGTTCCGATCATTACGTCGTACATCTGATCCATAGCTACGGTGCTTAGGTAGGGAAAGCGGTCCTTGTAGTTCGATGAGATTACGTCGTTGCCAACCAGACCGTATGAAGCGCGCACCTTGAAGAGGTTGACCTTATCTTTGATCCCCTTCCAGAAAGGCTCGTTCGAGATCACCCATCCGCCGGCGATCGAGGGGAAGAATCCAAAGCGTTTGCCCGGAGCGAAATTCTCCGAACCGTTGTAACCGAAATTGGCTTCGATCAGGTAGCGCTTGTCGAATCCGTAGGTAACACGGCCCGCGAGGCCCTGTTGCCGGTAGGGCAACGAGGCATACTCCTCGGCATCGGAAATATTCATGTTGCGCTCTTTTTGATGGTAAACAAACGTTGCGCCCACGTCATGCTTCTTATTGAAAGTGCGTGCATAGTCGAGTTTGACCTGGAACGCCAGTTCCCGGTAGCCATCGCGACCGCGGCTGGTTCCCAGATAGGTTGTGCCGGTATTAGTCGAGGAGCTCGTGTAGCTGTAATTGCCGTCAGCGTCTACGTCGTAGCTAGAGAGTTGATACATGAACGGCGTGAACGAGCGGTTGACAGCCGAATAAACGCGGTTATAGAATGTGGCCATGCCGGTTAGGCTCAACCCTTTGGTGACGAAGTCGAGGTTCTGGCAGACGGTCAGTGCCGAGGTGAAATGGCCACGGAACTTATCGCTGTAACCGCGGCAGAGCTGGGCGTAGGGGTTGATGAAAGTGTTGCCATCCCAAGCGTTCGCGGTGCCGAAACGCACGAACGTGTCAGTCTCCTCGCCGGGTAGCGTGGCCGGAAATTCGCAGGGCAGGGCCGAAAGCGCATAGGTGAAAAGCGAACCAACGCTTTCGATGGGTGCATGATTGTAGTGCAGCTGGGTGTTCATCTTCAGCGATACGCGCGTGGTTTTGGTGGCGTCGGCCGAGACGTTGGCTTGGAAAAGGTATTTCTGCGAATTGATGTTTGTGTCGAACTTCGAGGTGGAGGGGGCGCGCATGATACCGTTCTCATTAAACGCCGAGGCATTGAGGAAATAGTCGATCTTCTTGGCCCCGCCCGTCATGTTGAAGTTGAAGTTCTGGTTGAAGGTGCTGTTTTTGAAAAGCATGTCGTACCAATCTACGTTGGGATAAACGTAGGGATCGAGCCCCAGTTTAGTGCCCATGATTTTTTCGCGGCTATAACGTGGATTCTCGCCGCGCGTGGCACAGGCCTCGTTGTAGGTCTCCATGAAGGTTACACCGTCGGCGATCTTAGGAATGCGTGTCGGGGCCGACACGCCCAACTCAGCCCGCACGTTAACGGTCATCTTCTCCGAATCGCGGCCATTCTTGGTGGTGATGAGCATCACGCCGTTGGCGCCGCGTGATCCGTAAAGGGCTGTTGCCGTGGCGTCCTTGAGCACCGAGAACGATTCGATGGTCTCGGGCGGAATGTTGTTGAGCATCTGGTTGGTGATTTCCACGCCGTCGAGGATCAGCAGCGGCGACTGTCCCGATCCGAAGGTCGAGATTCCGCGGATCCAGAAATTG
>NZ_MNQF01000049.1:0-2764 GCF_001915285.1 Alistipes sp. 56_sp_Nov_56_25 | reverse complement strand
CTCAATAGTTTGGATGCTATTAAGTTACTAAAAACCAGAAATATGCACAACCTTTCATTTGTCATTTTACTAACTTTTTAATTCAACCAACGGGTTAAATATATTTATTTATAAAAAAGGCTGTAAACTCGGTTCGCTCATGCGTTTAAAAAGAGAAAGCAATGAAGCCGGCATATAATTTAATTACAAGATAATGGATCAAGAGGTAATATACAAAGCTCTGCGCGGCGAAGCAACCCCAGATGAGCTGGAACAGGTGGCACGGTGGCATTCCGAAAATCCGGAGGACTTCCAGCGCTGCGCGGATGAGGTGCACATGCAGATCGACATGATGGAGTTGTACGGCGAAGAGATCCGTCCAGCAAGTTGGATCGCCGTGCACTGGAGAAAGGTAGTCCGTATTACCGTACAGGCTGCCGCCATGCTCGCCATCGGGTTGTTCGTCGGGGGATATATCAGCAAGGAACGCACCTACGATATGCTTGCCGAGCAAATCAACACGTTGCAGGTTCCTTACGGCCAACGCCTGAAGTTCACGCTTCCGGACGGTTCGAGCGTTCAGCTCAATTCCGGAGCAAAGATCGAATATCCATCCGTATTCAAAAAGAATCTCCGCAGAGTAAAGCTTTCCGGCGAGGCGGTATTCGATGTCGAACATGACGAGAGGTGTCCGTTCGTTGTAGAAACTTTCGCATCCGATATTCGGGTGTTGGGTACGAAATTCAACGTTGTGGCCGATGAGCGCCACCAACGCTTTTCGACTGCATTGCTCCAAGGTCGGGTGCAAATTACAAACCGGCTCGATCCCACGCAAAAAGACATTATACTGAAACCTAACGATATTGCTAATCTCTCGAACGGTCATCTTTTCATCGAACCGATAACCGATCCGGAAATATTGTGCTGGACGGAAGGTCTTATCAACATTTCGGGTCTGCCTTTCGATGAACTGATGGAGAAATTCGAGCGGGCATTCGACGTGAAGATCGACATCTCCCTTGAGAAACTTCCGAACATCAGAAACGTCAGTGGTAAAATTCGTGTGAACGACGGCATTGACAAAGCCCTTCACATTTTGCAGTATACCGCGGACTTTTCTTACAAGAAAAATTCGGAAACAAACGTAGTGACGATCTATTGATGTGAAAGCCTGATTGTTTAACGCCTAAAATGATTGCCTATGAAAACGTAACCAACATCGTTCATAGCTTGTTCAATGAAAAAGCCTGCGGAGGTAGAGATCCGCAGGCCGGATAATAGATTGAATCGAGCTTTTTTGAGACACTAATTAACCTATTATCTAAAACTTCGCAAAGATATGAATAAAACAGTATTCTTCAACAAGTTTCGAAGACTGTTTGGGTTCGTACTCACAATCTCTTTGCTTGGGAACGTATTCGCTGCATCTGCACAGAATGCCCGAATTTCCATTAAGATGGAAAACGTCCCTATTTCGCAGGTTATAAAAGAGATTGAAAATCAAACCCGTTACTTGTTTATCAACAAAGGCGTCGATACCAAAAACAAGGTCAGTATCAACGCTGTCCAAAAAACGATCCAGGATGTGTTGGCACAACTGTTCGCCGGCACGGAAATCGCTTACCGGATCGATGAATCCTACATTATCCTGACCAAAAAGAACGATGCGGGGAATCCGGTTTCCGTGACCGGAAAAATCAGGGATGCAAAAGGTAATCCGATCGTCGGAGCCAGTATCCTTGTTCAAGGAACTACAATAGGCGTCAGCTCCGACGCCGATGGTGCGTTTGCGCTTCAGGTACCCCCCCCCGCAGCAGACAGACAGCTGGAAATCAGTTTTATTGGTTATACTCCTGTGTCTATTGTCGTGGGCAGCCGGACTTCTTTCGAAATCACGCTCGAAGAGGCTGCGTCCGAGATCGAGCAGGTCGTGGTCACTGCTCTTGGTATTAAGCGTTCGGAAAAGGCCGTAGCCTACAATGTTCAGCAGATCAAGGCCGAAGACATCACAACCGTCAAGGATGCCAACTTCATCAACTCGTTGACGGGTAAAGTGGCCGGTGTCACGATCAACGCCTCATCGTCAGGTGTCGGCGGTGCCTCGAAGGTCGTACTGCGCGGCAACAAGTCCATTTCGCAGTCTTCGAACGCCCTTTACGTTATCGACGGCATTCCGATGTACAACTTCGGTGGTGGTGGCGGTACGGAGTTCGATTCGCGCGGTGCTACGGAATCCATCGCAGACCTCAACCCCGAGGATATTGAGTCGATGTCGGTGCTGACGGGTGCTGCCGCGGCCGCGCTCTACGGTTCGGAAGCCGCGAACGGCGCTGTGATGATTACGACGAAAAAAGGCCAAGCCGGGACTCTGAAAGCTACGTTTTCGAGTAATATCGAATTTCTCGCACCTTTCATCCAGCCGGAATTTCAGAATCGCTACGGTACGGGTTTGAACGGCCAGCGCAGCGGCTCGAGCATTTACAGTTGGGGCGAGAAATTACGCCCTGAAGCCCGTTACGGTTATACTCCGGACGATTATTTCGAGACGGGACACGTTTATACGAATGCTGTTACGGTTTCTGGCGGTACGGACAAGAACCAGACCTATTTTTCGGCTGCTTCGGTCAATTCGGACGGCATTATCCCCAATAACGAATACGACCGTTACAACTTCACGTTCCGCAATACTTCGTACTTTCTGAAAGACCGGCTCAAGCTCGATGCGAGCGCCAGCTACATCTATCAGAAAGACCAGAACATGACCAATCAGGGAGTCTATTCGAAC
>NZ_MNQF01000013.1:0-38058 GCF_001915285.1 Alistipes sp. 56_sp_Nov_56_25 | reverse complement strand
TCTGTCGCAAAAATAATAAAAAGATTTTATCCTAATTAATTTTTCGCAAAAAAATCATCAGCAATTACGCTCTAAATGCATAAAAAAGTCTTGCAAAATACGCATTTTAAGAACAGATTCGCACTTCAGACCGACGGCGAAATCGGGCAGAGCGACCGCTTCGAAACTGCTCCGCCAAACCAAAAACAAGGATGGAATAAAATATACTATATATAAATATGATCTCTTTCCAGATGAGCGGACGAACCATTTCGGAAACAGTCGCCTCGCGCTCCAGCTCTCCGCTTTGAAAAACATAACGGATGCGCTTCGAAACAGCAGGTATCTCCGTCCCGAAATCGGCGAAGCGGTTCTCCCCGCCCCACCGTATCCCGGCAACCCAGTCCGCCCCGGACCGCCAACCCGAACCCTGCCCCGCTAATCAGGGTCCCGCCGCGTCAATCCGAAACCCGTCCCTGCGCCCCGCGGCTTCCCTGCCCGGCATCCGGCTGATTGTCCGGCCTTTTCCGCGTATGCGGCCCGACGGCTCTGGTACGCAAATTGCTCCGAGAGGAAGAAATTCCTCATACCATGAACAACTTTTCCTCACTGATCGAAAATTCGAAACAGGCCGTCCGCTACTGGTGGCTGCTGTTGATCATCGGCATCGCGCTCTTCGCGGTCGGCGTGCTGATTTTCGTCTACCCTGCCCAGAGCTACCTGGGCATGTCGCTCGTCTTCGGATGGCTGATGCTGATTTCGGGCATCCTGGAGGTCGTGCTCTCCTCGGCCAACAAACACTTCATCACGGGCCGCGGCTGGATGATGGCCGGAGGGATCATCGAGATCATCCTCGGCATCATCCTGATCTTCAACGTCGGGCTTTCGGCCGCCACGCTGCCCATCTTCCTCGGGTTCTGGCTGATGATGCGCGGTTTCAGCGCCATCGGACTGGGCGGCGACATGAGCGCCCTGGAGATCGCCGGTTCGGGCTGGACCATCTTCACGGGCGTGCTGCTGCTGCTCTGCTCGCTGTGGATTCTGTTCCAGCCGCTGGTCATCGGCACGACGGCCGTCATCGTCTGGGTCGGCATCACGCTGCTCCTGGCCGGCATCACGGCCTTCTCGCTGGCCCTCCAGCTCCGCAACGCCCACCACTGCCTCCACAGCGACCGCTGACACGTCCGGCGACGAAAAAACCGGGACGTTCCCACGAGGGAGCGTCCCGGTTTTCATCTCTCCGGCGGCATCTATTCGAAATCCTCCCGGAACAACCCGTATTTGCGGATCAGACGGGAGATTTCGGGATCGAGATTGCCGCGGAACTTCAGGCTCTCGCGCAGTTCCACCGAGCGCAGGAAATAGGTCACGGCCTGCTCCTCGTCGCCCAGACGCGACGCAAGGATGGCCAGCATGTACTGGATGTCGGGCGTCGAAGCGGCGTCCGGCTCGGCGCGCAGAATGCGGTACGCCGCGGCATCGTACCCCAGCGACATGTAGGCCAGCGCCGTATTGCGGTCCTCGTAGGGACGCAGGATCGTGAGCGCCTCCTCATACCGCCGCTTTTTGAGCAGCTCCACGGCGTGCATGTACTCGGCATCGACCTCGGTCGTGTAGACCGTATCCTGCTTCATGCCGCGGCGGTGGAGGTTGAACCGGAAATCCACAGCGCGCATCTGCGGGTAGATCACCCGGCGCATACGCTCGTAAGCCTTGGGATATTTCATCCGGATACGCCATTCGCGGGTGTCGGGATTGCCCTCCCACTTCATCATGGCCAGCACCTCCTGCTTGTCGGCGATCAGCGTGTCGGCAGCTACCAGCCGGTAGAGTTCGTCCCAGTCCTCGGCCAGCCACTTCGTGCGCAGCAGGTTCGGCAGGTCGGGAAGCTGCTCCCCGGCAGACCTGTCGAGCACCTGCCGTCCGTTCTCGTCGAGCGTATAGCTGCCCGACACCCGAAGCGAGTCGTACAGCGTGCGGAACTCCGACACGAGCACCCGGCGCAGCGCCTCGGCGCGTTCGCGGGCCAGCCGCTCGTTGACCTGCCAGGTTCCCTCGGGCGAAGCCGTGGCGCGGAGCGTGATGCTGTCGATGATGTAGACCGGATCGGTCATCAGGCCGCGCGTCAGCGAACGCACGGCGGCGATCTGACGGCGATTTGCGGTCAGCGTGTCCACAAGGGTCGATTTGCCCGACGGGAAGGTGAAGAAGAAGCGCGCGTTGGCCTCGGCGTCGCGCAGCACGATGCGCTGCATGTAGCGCGTCGTTTCGTCGAGGAACGTGGTCATCGAGGCCACGTTGTAGGTCAGCGTGTCCGACCGGGTGATCCGGTGCGTGCGGCCGCTCCGGTCCTCGACCTCCCCGGCCAGACAGAGATAGAGTTTCGACGAGTTTTCGTCGGCCTGCACCTGCTCGGTGTAATAATAGTCGATCCGCCCGTCGGGCCGGCAGATCACCGTGTCGAGCCGTGCGTCGGCATAATAGGGATGGCGCACCAGGCGCGCGAAAGCCGCAGGACTGTTCACGGCCCGCTCGTAATTGCGCCGCAGCTCTCCTTCGCGCAGCATGCCGCGCCGCACCTCCGCCGTATCGAGGGCGTTCAGCGCCGCCAGACGGTCGGCGGCATACTCCTTGCGGATGCGGTAATTCTCACGGACGGCGCTGTCTCCGGTTTCGCGCAGCAACCCTTCGACCTCCGGACGGCGCAGCCCCGTGTAGGCGAGCCGCCGACCCGCCAGCGTGCGTATCCCGGCATCGTCGGCCGTATAGACCTCGCCGTAAACGCGCCCCGGATTCTCCGTCAGCGAACGGATGTAAGCCTCGCGTTCACGGCCCCCGTCGACCGGGTATTCGCCCTGCACGCGGGTGTAGATCCCGCCGCCGGGCAGCACGTCGTCGCCCGTATAGGCATGCCGGTAACGCGGCGCAAAATAGTCGTTCAGATGGTCGAACTTGTCGCTGGCGTCCGGCGTGTAGGAGGTCCGTTCCCGCACCTTGCGGTCGGTCGCCGTGACGTAGCGGCGCAGCCGGGCGTACTGCCGGCGGCGCTCCCCGCGCGTCGTCCATCCCACCTGCCTGTCGAACATCGCCTCCTCGGGTGTCATCCGTTCCAGACGGGCTTCGGCGTCGGCATACTTCGTCCGCTGCTCCGCCACGCGGTCCATATAGCGGGAATAGGCTCTCTTATCGCCGAACCGCTCGAAGTAATCCGCGCTGTCGACGATCCGTCCGAGGTAGTCGTCGTAACGCGCATATTCGCGCCGCTGCATCGTCCTGAAGCGGTCGCCGCTGTAAACCAGCGGATCGAACGCCAGCGTGTCCGCCCCCTTGAGCAGCTGCGGATCGACGACCAGCTGCCAGTTCCGGGCCTGCAATTCCTGCGGGACCGACACGACGAACTCGACGTTGATCTTGCCGTTGCGCTCCACCAGATTGCGGCGGTTCGAGGCCGAAATGACCACCTCGTCGATGGCCACCGACATCATCTTCTCGCCCGACAGCGAATCGACGTCCACGGGCGTAATGAAAAGCTCCGTGCCGTCCTGCTTGCGGTAGGTAATGATCTTCTGGGTGCGGGCCGTATCGGCGGCCTGCGCCACGGGGTTCTGTGCCGACCGGGCCGGGAGGTGCACCCCCACTTCGGGATCGCTCTTGGCCAGTTTGCGGATATTTCCGCACCCGGTCAGGAATGCGCCCGCGGCAAGAACGGCCGCCGCATACCCCATCCATTCGCGCTGTTTCATCATCCGGGCAGGCATTTACTTGCGGGAAACGTCCACCGCACCGTTCACATCGACCGTAAAGACCCGCCTGACGCCGCCGGGCGAGGTCTGAACCTGGCGCAGCACCAGCGTGGCGCCGGCCATCCAGCTCTCGTAGGGCACCTTCATCTCGTAACGGAACACCTGATCGGTCTTTTTATCGGCATTGATCGTCATATAGGGCTGCCGCTCGGCCCAGTAGGCGCCGGAAAGACGGCGGCGGCGCTCCTGCATGTGCTGCTGATAGCGGCCGTTGATGAGGATGTGGGGAAAGAGTTTCACCGACTTGCGGTCGGGGGTGCTCAGCTCGGGCAGGATCGTCCAGCTCTGCGAGCGGGTCACGGCCTTGCGCGACACCGATATTTCCAGCACCATGTGCAGCTCGCCGCCGCGTTCGGCCAGCACCTTGCGCGTCACGGCGACATCGCCCACGATCTGGGCGCGGAGCGAAAGCGCCGCAACGAGAAATACGAAAAGGAAGCAGTATTTTTTCATGGGACGCATCGTTTATTTCTTGGAGTTGAACAGGTAGACGAACGTTACGCCGATCTCGGTGGGGATCGGCAGGAAACGCTTGGAGTCGACGTAGGAACTGCGCTTCGGGCCGCTGACCGGCTCGGCATGGTAGCTCAGGCGGGCCAGTCCGGCGCCGGCCGAAAGTTCGAGGTTCCAGTGGGGGCTGACGTAAAACTGGTAACCGATGCTGATGCCTGCGCCGACGAACGAACCTTTGTAATAGTTGGTCTGCAACCCCTTGAATACCTTGTCGCCGATGAACGGAAGCTTGAAGCCGCCGACCTCGAACTTGCCGCCGATGGCGTGTACCCCGAAAAAGAGGCGCGTATACTTCTCGGTCACCCAGTAACGGTACTCGGGGCGGATGAACCAATGCTGGATCTTATTGTCCGAACCGATGGTCCAGGGGTTGTAGTTGGCCGAGAATCCCAGCGTGGAATGCTTCCCGACGGCCACCTCGGCCCCGACATTCGGAGTCGCGGCAGCCCAGTAAAGCAGATTGGTCTTCACAGCCACCTGCTGCGCCGACGCTCCGGCCCAGCAGCACACGGCCAAAAGAAGCGCCGGAAGGATCTTCTTATTCATATTCATAGACACACAAATTGATTCGTGTTTGCACATGTCCGAACCGGCCCAAAAGTCTGTTCCCGTCGCCATTTCAGACAATTAACGGTGCAAAACTGGACATAAAACACAAAAATACACGTATCATATATAACACACCGAACCTTAAAACACCGAAACGCCCAGGCCCGGAACCGCGGCGTCCGGGCACCTGCACGCGGTTTATTTGGCTTTTCGGCGGAAAATCAGTAATTTTCGCACCTAAAACGCCCTGACGATGTTGAAATTAACGATTGCAGCACTTGCGGCCATGCTGCTGACCGCATGCGGAAGTCCGGAAAAACGGACCGAAAAGCAACAGGAAAAAACGATTTTGTGCGGCGGCTATACCGGGCAGCGGCCTCTCGAAGCGTCCGATCGCGAACTGTTCCGCCGGGCGACGACCGGCATGACCGGCGTAAGCTACACCCCGGAGAGCGTCGCCACGCAGGTCGTGGCGGGAACCAACTACCGCTTCATCTGCACGGCGAAAACCACGACGCCCGGCCTCGAAACCTACGAGGCCGAAATCATCGTCTTCCAGCCGCTGCCGGGGCAGGGCGAGGCGAAAATCGCGAAGATCACGCGGTTGTAGCCCCTCCGGCAGCTCTCTGCAAATACTCCTGCAGGATGAGCGCATGGTTCTCCGCCGCATTTTTCGAGGCGTAGAGTAGCGTCACCGTGTCCACACCTTCGATTCCGCGGACGAACTCCCGCACGGCCTGCGACGCACGCAGCTCGTCGGTGTACCGGCGGCGGAACTCCTCCCAGCGGTCCCCGGGGTCGGCGTGATACCAGCTGCGCAGTCCGGCCGAAGGCGCAAGGTCCCTGGCCCAGACGTCGCAATGCAGGGCGTCTCTGCGTACGCCCCGCGGCCAGAGCCTGTCGACCAGCACGCGGCAGCCGTCGTCCGGCGCCGGCGCTTCGTAAACCCGTTTGATCCGTATCCGTGTCATGGGATTATTCCAAAAAAGGTGAAAAGTTCGATCTGACTCTCTTCCGGGGCTCTCAAACGAACGGCCCGCACTCCCCAACCGGGTATGTCGGACGGGCGATCGACAAACCCGACACCCTTTGCGGCAAGGGCTTCACAGGCATAAAAACGGAAACACTTGCCGTAGTCCCAGACCCGCAAACTTGCGTTACTCAATTTCATAGTCGGTCAATTTTAGAGACGAGGAACAAAAAGCGGGCCTGAAAGCCCTAAAATGAAGGGCGCCTCCCGGCGCCCTTCCCCATCAAAAATTAACCCTTAAAAATTATCCCCTTTTCGGAAGACTTCCGAGAGATAGTGGTGCAGATAACATAAATCAGCGTCACCTTGTATCACTTCCCGCATCATCAAGTCTTCGTCCTCGGAGATGCCGTTGTCTGAAACCTCGTTTTTGTCAATATCCTCCATAGGCTTTGGTTTTAACTTGCTTGCATTTATATAACGCAACCCATTCGGGAATATTGTGCGGGGTCAACTCAAGATCAGATTTTTTTCTTTGATCATCCGCCGCAGGTTGATCAGCGCATAGCGCATGCGCCCCAGCGCCGTGTTGATGCTCACGTCGGTCTGTTCGGCGATCTCCTTGAAGCTCAAGCCCGAGAAGTAACGCATGATCACCACCTCGCGCTGCTCGGAGGGCAGCAGTTCGACCAGCGCGCGCACGTCGCGTTCGATCTGCTCGCAGACCATCGAATCCTCAACCGTACGCTCGGACAACTTCAGCGTCCCGAGCACGTCGTAGCCGGCTTCGGCCTCGCTCACGGATTTGTTCTGCCGCTGTGCGCGGAAGTGGTCGATCACCTGGTTGTGCGCGATGCGCAGAATCCACGAAAGGAACTTTCCGTTATCGGTATAACGGCCTTCGTCGATCACACGGACGGCTTTGATAAACGTCTCCTGGAAAATGTCATCGGCCACATCACAGTCCTTGACCATCATGTGGATGTAGTCCTTCACCCTGCGGCTATGGCGTTCGATGAGTTTGGATATGGCACTACGGTCACCTGAAAGGTAGTGATTAAGCAATACCTGGTCACTTAATACTTGCACGTTCATACTCTTGTCTCCTAATTAGTTACTAAGAGTAGATTTCTTTCCCGATAGGCGATCCTTTTTTAGTTGTCTGATGTCGTTACAATTCCTTGTTCGGGCCTTGAAAACATCGGAATTTTCGGAGGCTTTACGTTGACAAGATAAGCACTTTTTCCGAAAATACCAAATTTTTCTACTCCGCCGGCAATATTCCGGCACATTTTTTCCGCCCAAAACAAACAAAATCCGTGCCAGAAACATCCCGTATGCGGACAAAATGAAGGCCCGCGCCTCCGGCGAACCGGCAAAAGCGGCCGATGAGATTCCGCCCGGTCGCGCCCCGCTATTTCAGCGGCTCCACATGAATGGCGATCATCGTGCCCTCGCCGAAGCGGGCGCGCAGGCGGCGTTCGATGTCGACCGTCAGGGCGTGGGAGCGCGCCACGGTCATCGCCCCGTCCATGCGGACGTGCACTTCGACGGCAATCGCGGCCCCGATGCGGCGGGTCCGCAGGTTGTGCGGCTGACACACCTCGGGATCGGCCGTCACGATGCGCAGAATCTCCTCCTCCACATCGGCCGGAAGCGAACGCTCCAGCAGCTCGTTCAGCCCCGTGCGGACCAGATCGAAGGCCACCTTGAAGATGAACACCGCCACGACGAGCGCCGCGATGGGGTCGGCGATACGCCACTTCTGGCCCAGAAAATAGGCGCAGGCGATGCCGACGAGCGTCCCCAGCGACGACAGGGCGTCGCTACGGTGATGCCAGGCATTGGCCACGACGCTCGGGCTGTCGACCGCACGGCCTTCACGGACGGTGTAGCGGTAGAGAATCTCCTTGACGACGATCGACACCCCAGCCGCCACGAGGGCCACCAGCCCCGGCCGGGGCAGCAGTCCGCCGTCGACCACGATGCGGATGTCGCGGATGCTGCCGGCGAGAATCCCGGCCCCCACGATCCCCAGCGCGAGGCTTATGATGATCGTGGCGAGGGTTTCGTACTTCCCGTGGCCGTAATCGTGGCCGTCGTCCCGGGGCTTGGCGGAAATCCGCGCGAAGGCGATCACCACCACATCCGTCGCCAGGTCGGAGAACGAATGGACGGCATCGGCCACCATCGCTCCGCTCCGCCCGACGATTCCGGCGGCAAGTTTCAGCACAGACAGCACCAGGTTGACCACGAACCCCACAAAGGTCACGCGGTAGATTTTACGTTTCCGGATTTCCGCTTCGCTGGACATAGGCTCAAAAGATTGAAATTCAAAAATACGCTTTTTTTTCGATTATCACGAAACTGAATTTAACCGAAATGCGGCTCCAAGCTATTTTTGATTTCAGAGGAGCAGGTTTGCGCTTAACCGAAGTGCGGCGCAGATGGGTAGTACTTCGGTACGTCCCATTTGCGCCACACGAGAGCAAGTGCAAAAATGCCCTATAAAATCGAAAATCAATAGCTGCGGGCGAACAGCACGCGACGGTGCGACGGCCTGCCGGAGAAGACGCAGACGCCCTCTTCGTCGACCGCATCGACCGGAATGCAGCGGATCGTGGCCTTCGTGGCCTCCTTGATCGCCACCTCGGTCTCCACCGTGCCGTCCCAGTGCGCCGAAAGGAAGCCCCCCTTCTCGTCGAGCACCCGCTTGAACTCCTCCCACGTGTCGACCTTCGTAATCATCGACTCGCGGTAGGCGAGCGCCTTTTTATAGATGTTTTCCTGAATCTCGGCCATCAGCCCCTCGATACGTTCCACAAGCCCCTCCTGCGAAACGGTCTGCTTCTCAAGCGTGTCGCGGCGCACCAGCTCGATCGTGCCGTTCTCCAGATCGCGTCCGCCCATGGCCAGCCGCACGGGCACGCCCTTGAGTTCGTACTCGGCGAACTTGAATCCCGGACGCACGTTGTCCCGGTCGTCGATCTTCACGCTGATGCCTTTGTCGCGCAGCTCTGCGGCAATCGCCCCGAAGCGGGCGCAGATCTCGGCGAGCTGCTCGGGGGTCTTGTAGATCGGCACCATCACCACCTGGATCGGGGCGAGTTTCGGAGGCAGGACCAGACCGTTGTTGTCCGAATGGGCCATGATCAGCGCACCCATCAGACGGGTCGAGACGCCCCACGAGGTCGCCCACACGTATTCGAGCTTGCCCTCCTTGTTGACGTACTGCACGTCGAACGCCTTGGCGAAGTTCTGGCCCAGGAAGTGCGACGTACCGCTTTGCAGCGCTTTGCCGTCCTGCATCAGCGCCTCGATGGTGAGCGTGTCCTCGGCGCCCGCGAAACGCTCGTTGGGCGACTTGTGGCCCACGACCACGGGCAGCGACATCCACTCCTCGGCGAATTTCTGGTAAACGCGGATCATCTTTTCGGCCTCCTCGACAGCCTCCTCGCGCGTGGCGTGCGCCGTGTGGCCCTCCTGCCACAGGAACTCGGCCGTACGCAGGAACAGACGCGTGCGCATCTCCCAGCGCACGACGTTGGCCCACTGGTTGCAGAGGATCGGCAGGTCGCGGTAGGACTGAATCCAGTTCTTATAGGTGTTCCAGATGATCGTCTCCGACGTCGGGCGCACGATCAGCTCCTCTTCGAGCTTGGCGTCGGGATCGACCACGACGCCCTTGCCCTCGGGATCGTTCTTCAGACGGTAGTGCGTCACCACGGCGCACTCCTTGGCAAATCCCTCGACATGGTGGGCCTCCTTCGAGAAGAAGGATTTGGGGATGAAGAGCGGGAAATAGGCGTTCTGGTGTCCCGTATCCTTGAACATCTTGTCCAGCGCAGCCTGCATCTTCTCCCAGATGGCGTAGCCGTAGGGTTTGATGACCATACATCCGCGGACGGCGGAGTTCTCCGCAAGTCCCGCCTTCACGACCAGGTCGTTATACCACTGCGAGTAGTTCTCGTCGGACTTCGTGAGATCTTTCAGTTCCTTTGCCATATCTCTAAATCTTTAATTTTGCGTTTTATCCGGCAAAATTAAAGATTTTAATTAAAAATTAAGAATTAAAATCAAGAATTATGGATACCATCTGAAAAAAGCTCCCTTTGCAGAGAGCTTTTCTGAAAATCGCCGACAGATCAGAAGCGGAATCCGAGCGTCAGCGCCACGTTGTGACGGTTGATGTCGGTCGAATAGAGGGCGCTCTCGGTGTACCCGACCTTGTCCTCGGCATAGAACAGGTAGTAGTCCGACAGTTTCGACGACACGTACTGATAGGCCAGGTCGAGCAGCACGCCCCGGGACAGGACGAATCCCACGCCTGCGCCGTAATAGGTCGTCTGCTTGATGACGGGCGATGCCGGCGGAAACTCATCGTCCCGGACCATCGAACCGCTGTAACCGAAGCCCGCACGCAGCGACAGCACCGGCAGGGGTTTGAACTCGGCGCCCACACGCACGATGTTCGAAGCCTTGAAATTCTGGCGGAACGAATCGTTGTACCACGACTGCGAATCCAGCCCCGAGGGGTTGTCCTTGATGCGGATTCCGTTGTACCAGTCGCGCTCGTAGTCGACCGAAATCACGCCCCGCTCGCCGAACGTGTACGATGCGCCGAACATCAGCCGCGTCGGCGAGACGAACGACCAGCCGTTGGGTCCGTCGTCGACCAGCAGCGGCGAGGTCATGTTGGGATCGTTCGCCGTGGAAATGTATCCATCCTTGTCGGGCGTCACGTTCGGATCGGTATCGTTGTTGGCATAGGCCAGTCCGGCCGCCGCGCTCTGGAATTTCCGGTCGAGCGAATAGTAGGTCGGGGTGTGGATCGCCGCGCCGAGACGCAGGTTCGCCGTCGGACGATAGACGATGCCCGCCTTGAAATTGACGCCCGTGCCGTCCACGATCACGCTCTGGTTGAGTTTCCAGCGCAGCAGCTGATAGTCCAGCCCGGAATTTCCGAAATCGGGCGTGTTCTGGCTCGGCGCATCGTAGAAATACTCCTCGACATAGTCGATGTACTTGCGCTGGTAGACGCTCTGGATGCCCAGCGATGCACCGATGTAGATTTTATTGTTGATATTGGCGCCCACCGACAGCACATACTCGCCGATCGAGCCTTTGCTCCGCAGCATCGTGTAGTGGTCGACGCCCGCATTGTTCCCGACCCATGTCGGTTTCCACGTCCCGGGATCGTCGGGATCGGTCTGGTCGATCAGAAACCCGCGGTAAGCCAGCATCGCATTCCAATACTGGGGATCGTTCGGCCAAACCCAGTCGCCCGAACCGCCGTTCGTATAAAAATCGTTTTTCGAGACGCCGTCCCAGTTCAGCTGACGCGCATAGGCGTCGCCGATCGTGCCGCCCTGGTTCTGCCGCACGAACCCATAGTCGTAGTTGAAATCGGCGATGCGGTTGTAGCCGAAGCCGACATTGAGGCTGATGAGCGAGCGCGAACCCTCGTAAGCGTTGATCACGACACCGATGTTGGCCATCGAAAAGCGGTCGCGCGAATTGCGCCCGTACTCCGGAGCGTTGCCCTTGCTGCGCGCGAAGGACATCATCGGCGTGATCGAAATGTCGCCGTGGCGGTACATGCCCAGACCCGCCGGGTTGATCGACATCGACGAGAGGTCGGCGCCCAGCGAGGTGAAAGCCCCCGCCATGGCCATGGCGCGCGCCGTGCCGAAGTTGAACTGCGTCTGCGAGAGTTCGATCATATCGGTCGGCATCAGCAGGTCCTTGTCCATCAGAAGTCCGCCCCATTGCTGAGCCGAAGCCCCGGCCGCCGTCGCGGCGGCCGCAAGCGTGATTATCAGTCGTTTCATAGTCGTTTGCACATTAAGAAAGTCAACCGTTAACGTCCGCCGGAGTTCCGGTAGCTGCCTCCCGAAGAGGTCGTACCCGACCCGCCGCGCGAACCTCCGCCGTAACTGCCGCCCGACGAAGGCGAACTGCCGCGGTTGTAGGACGACGAACTGCCGCTGTTATAGCTGTTGCCCCGGTCGTAGGTGTTGCCGCCGGAGTTGCGGTAGCCGTTATCGTTGTATCGGCTGCCGCCGCGCGACGAGCTGCCCGAATTATAGCGTCCGCCGAACGAGTTCCGCCCGCCGCTGTTGTCGCGCACGCCGAAGGTGTTCCGGCCGCCGCTGCTGCCGCCGCGCATCGACCCGGTCGATTTCGAGCCGGAACGCGATCCCACGCCGTAGCGGGTTCCCGAAGGCGACGTGTAGGGATTGGGCCGGCGCACGATGTTCGAATGATAAGGCCGTCCGTGCCAGCCCGGCCCCCATCCGGGACCATGATGATGCCCGTGCCATCCGGGACCCCAGCCCCAGCCCGGTCCGTACCAGGGGTCGTACCACGAACTGTACCACGGTCCCCAACCGGGTCCGTACCAGGGATTGTGCCACGAGTTCCACCCGAAGCTCCAGCCCCAGCTGCCGAACGAGAAGCTCGGACCCCAGGGCCTGTTCCACCCGTAGTACCACGGATCGGAGTAGATCACCGTGCCCCACGATCCGAACATCGAGGTGATGTACTTGGGTTCCACCCACACCTGGTCGCCCATGACCACGATGTTGTAAAACGCCGGGTCGTAGGCCGACACGTAGTTGAAGGCCGAACCGTAGCGGGCATTGATGTAGCTCGATGGCATCTTGTAGGTCGGCGACTCGAATCCGCGCAGGCGGCGCGCGTAAGCGCTTTCATAGTCGTCGGCCAACACGCTCTCGTAAGGATTTGCGTCCGCAGAGCGGTATTCGTAATAGCTATTCTCCGCGGCAGCGGCCTTCGCTTCGGCGATCCGCGCCTCCCATTCGGCCCTGCGGGCTTCGGCGGCAGCGCGCTGCGCCTCGGCCTCGGCCTGCTTCCTGCGGGAGATCTCCGCGCGGTCATGCACGGCGTAGAGATCGTCGGAAGCATACCCCGCCGAGGCGTAGTAAGCCGACGAGCAGCTTGCGAGGCCTGCGGACAGGATGACGGTTCCGAATAAAATTTTCAACTTTTTCATAGCGCACGTAATGTTTGCGTTAGTTCTTCAGATACCAAACGAAAACCGTACCGGTTTTAGTATCGTTCATCTTTATAAACGGCCGCGCACGGAAAATACTGCATGCGCGAAGCGGGTCCGTCCGTTTGCAAAGATACGAACCGGCGAAAGCAAAAGCAAACTTGCCTGCATTTTGCCGGGCGGGCGTATCTTCGACGAAGTCAAAGGTACGAATAATTCCGGAAAAGCGGCAGAAACAGGGCCTCCGGAGGCGTTTTTTCAACCAAATGTGATTTTTTCCGCACGAAAATGTGCGAAAATAAAAAATATGTCTATATTTGCAGTCCCAAAACAACGGTTTTGGGTCGGGAGAACGGGGCAAGTCCTCCTCCCGCGACCGAAAAGGAGAGGTGCCGGAGTGGTCGATCGGGCCGCACTCGAAATGCGGTGTACGGGCAACTGTACCGGGGGTTCGAATCCCTCTCTCTCCGCCAGGAGACGCTCAATGACAGCGAACTGCACCGAAACGTCCGGCTACAAGGCCGGACGTTTTTCTTTTTCCGGACCCGCCCGGTGCGACAGCCGCTCCGGCTTCCCGCCCCATCGTCCCCACCGTCCCCGCCGTCCCCGGCGCCTCCTCCGTTTCCGGCCGGACAGACCGGACAGAACGCCGGGATATGCCTCGAATAGGCCCGTTTGTTTTGGCGCGTTCCATTGACGGATCATCGTTTTTTTTGTAATTTGCGGCGATTTTGCCGCTTTGCCGCAAACACGCACGCGCAAAAGACAGGCCGACGGCCTGTCTTTTGCCGGATTCCGAAACACGCTGTTTCCACAAATGCTGAAAAAAATTCTCAAACATACGCTCCGGACGCTGCTCGTCATTCTCCTCGTCCTGCTGCTGGTCCCGGCGCTGCTCTATGTTCCGGCCGTTCAGGACCTGGCCCGGCGACGGGCCGTCGCCTATGCCTCCCGGACGCTCGGCATGGAGGTCTCCGTCGAACGCATCCGCCTCGCCTTTCCGCTGCGGCTGACGGTGGACAACACCCTGCTGGCCGACAGGACGGACACGCTCCTTCGCTGCGGAAGGCTCTCGCTCGACGCCGCCCTGTGGCCGCTGATCCGCAAAGAGGTCGTCATCCGGAGCTTCGCGCTGGAACGCGTCGCCGCCCACTACAAGGACACCTTGGCGGGCATGGATCTGCGCCTGGCTGCGGGAGAGTTGTCCCTCGAAGCCGTCCGCGCCGATCTTTCGGCCAACACGGCCGGCATCTCCCGGCTCGTTCTCGCCGACGCGGACATCCGGCTGAACCTGACCGAAGCGGCTCCCGCCGAGAAAAAGGAGAGCGCCGCCGCCCTGCCGTGGACGGTGGGACTCGACAGAATCGCGGTCTCGAGCCTCGCCTTCGGGATGCGGACCTCCCCTGCGGTCTCCGAACTCTCCGTCCGCCTGGCCGACGGGAGCGTCGACACCTGCCGGGTGCTGCTGGACAGCCAGCAGGTCTCCGTGAAAAGCGTCCTGCTCGACCGGGGCGCCTACTCCTACCTCACCGAACCGACCGAAGCGGAAAGCGGGACTTCCGCCGGGACGACCGAAGCGTCGGCACCATGGACCGTCCGGGTCGGCCGCGTCGCGCTGACCGGCAACAGCGTCGAATACGGCCGGCTGGGCCACCGTCCCGCCGCGGGGTTCGACCCGGCGTTCATCGCCCTCGCGCCGCTCGACCTCACGATTGATTCGGTGTACAACCGGGGCGCCGACATCGCGCTGCAAATCCGCCGGACGGCGTTCACCGAACGCTGCGGGCTTTCGGTCCGCGACCTGACCGGACGTTTCGGCATGGACGCCTCGGGCATCGTCCTCTCCGGCCTCGACCTGCAAACCGCCTTCTCCCGAATCCGGGCGGAGCTCACCGCCGGGGCCGGAATCCTGAAACTGGAGCCGGCTTCGCCGCTCGACGCCGTCCTTTCGGCCGACCTGAACACGAAGGACCTGAAATACCTCTCCCCGGAGGCGGTCCCGCCCGTGCTGGACGACCGGACCGTCCGGCTGTCGTTCTCCGCGGCGGGAACTCTGGGCGACATCGGAAAGACGCAGCTGGAAATCTCGTCGCCCGGACACCTCGACCTCAAGGCCGACGCCGCGGCGAAAAACCTGCTCGACGCCAACCGGATGGAGGCGTCGGCCCGCTTCGAGGGCGACTTCCGGGACCTTGCGTTCCTCAAGGCGCTGCTCCCCGACACGGCCCTGCGGCGGCGCGTGGCGATTCCGGCCCTGATCCGGCTCCGCGGCTCCGCCGGGGCGAACAGGGGGACGTTCTCGACGGCTTCGACACTCTCGGCCGACGGCGGCGAACTTTCCGTGAAGGGGCGGTTCAACCCCCGCGAACAGAGTTACGACGCCGCGATCCGGGCCGACAGCTTCCCGCTCAACAGTTTCCTCCCGGCCGATTCGCTGGGGATCGTCGACCTGACCCTGCAAGCCCGCGGCACGGGCTTCGACCCGCTGCTGCCCCGGACCCGGACGAGCCTCCGGGCGCAGATCGACCGCGCGGAGTTCGGCGGACGCGACTTCGGGGGCATCGAACTCGACGCAGAACTCGACAGCCAGCGTCTTTCAGGACGGATCTCCGACCGCGACGAGGCGCTCCGGCTGCTGCTGTCCGTCTCCGGAACGCTGACCGAACGCGAACAGCGCATCGGCCTCTCGGGCAGCGTCTTCGGGTTCGACCTGGCCGCGCTGGGCGTCAGCCCGGAGCCGATCGGCGGATCGTTCGCCCTCGATGCCTCCGCATCCGCCGCCGGAAAGGGGGCCTACGCCGCCCGCATCGCGCTGGACAGCATCGAAATCCGGAACAAACACCGGACGGACCGCATCCGCCCGACGAGCGTCTCGCTGCACACCGACTCGGCCGCAACCCGGGCCGAAGCGGCTTCCGGCGACCTGTCGCTGACGTTCTCCACGCCCCAATCCGCTGACTCGCTGATCGCGGCGCTGACCCGGAGCGCCCGGGCGCTGGCCGGACAGATCGACGCGCAGAGCATCGACATGGAGCAATTGAAACCCGCGCTCCCCGACTTCGCCCTGCGGGTCTCGGCGGGTCCCGACAACATCCTCAACAGCCTGCTGAAATCCCGGAAGATCGCCTTCGACGCGCTGAACGCCGAAGGGGCGAACTGCGACTCGCTGCCCGTTTCGATCCGCCTGCGCACGGAGGGACTGGCCTACGGGAACGTGGTCCTCGACACCGTGACGGCCGACATCCGCCAGAACGGGAAACGGCTGGAATACGCCCTCGGGCTGGCGAACGCCCCCGGGAACCTCGACAACATCGCCCGGGCCGGACTGTACGGCCACCTCGTGCGGAACACCGGGCAGGCGAACCTCTACCAGCGCAACCGCGCCGGCCGCGAAGGATTCCGCTTCGGGCTGGACGTGACGTGGACCGACAGCCTGGTCCGCGCGAGCGTGACGCCTCCCGACCCGCTGTTCGGTTTCGAGCCGTGGACGGTCAATCGCGGCAACTACCTCGCATACCGCTTCGACAAGCGCGTGGAGGCCGACCTCGACATGACCCACGGCGACCAGCGGTTCGCGATCCGCACGACCCCGGGCGGCGGTGACGACGACGACATCCGCCTCGACATCGCCGGACTGAACGTCGGTCCGGCGATGGGGCTGTTCCCCTCGGCCCCGCCCGTCGACGGCGTGCTGGGCGCGAACCTGACGCTGAACCTCGCGGCGGACAGCCTCTCCCTCCGGGGCGGGGTCTCGGTGGCGGAGCTGACCTACGACAAACAGCGTTTCGGCAGCGTCGACCTCGGGCTGTTCTACAAACAGGACCGGGGACACCTCGCCGACGCGCGCCTGACGCTCGACGGAGCCGAAGTGCTGACCGTGCAGGGGGACTGCCGCGAGGGGCGCGAAAGCCCGCTCGACCTGACGGTGACCGTCCCGGGCTTCCCCTTGCAGCGGGCCAACGTCTTCCTGCCCGCCGACCTGCTCCGCCTTTCGGGCAGCCTTCAGGCCAGGGTCCACGCGGGCGGCACTCCCGAGCGGCCGAAACTCGACGGAGGCGTGCGGTTCGCCGGGACCGACGTCCGCGTCCCGATGATCGGCACGTCGTTCGGCCTCTCCGCGGACACGATCCGCATCGCCGGCAGCCGCATCCTGTTCGACGACTACGCGGTTTACGCCCCGAACAAAAGCGCGCTGACCGTCGGCGGCGAGGTCAGCCTCGCCGACTTCGGGCGCATGACGGCCGACCTCGCGCTGCGGGCCTCGGATTTCCAGTTCGTCGACGTGGCCCGCAAGGCCGGCACGGCGGTCTACGGCAAGGCCTATCTCGACCTCGGCGCCACGGCCAAAGGTCCCGTGGACGAACTCGTCGTCCGCGGCAACGTCGCCCTGCTGGGCGGCACGGACATCAACTACGTCATGCAGGACTCGCCGATGGACGTGAAGGAACGCCCGCAGAATGTCGTGACGTTCGTCTCGTTCAGCGAGCTGGACACCCAAACCCCGGACGACACGCCGCAGGAGGTACGCATCGGGGGCATGGACGTGCTTATAAACGTCGACATCAACAACGACGTGCAGGCCGCCGTGGACCTCTCGGCCGACGGCAGCAACCGGATCGACCTCCAGGGCGGCGGCAACCTCACCTACACGATGAACCCGCTGGGCGACGTCCGCCTGTCGGGCAAATACGTGCTTTCGGGCGGAAGCGTGCGCTACAACCCGCCCGTCATCTCGCAGAAAATCTTCAAAATCACGCCGGACAGCTACGTCGAATGGATCGGCGACATCGCCGACCCGGCCTTCAACATCACGGCCGTCGAGACCGTGCGGGCCAACGTCTCCTCCGACGGGCAGGACTCCCGGCCGGTGAATTTCGACATCTCGATCAACATCCGCAACTCGCTCAACGACCTGGCGATCAGTTTCGGCCTGGCGGCCCCCGAGGACCTCGCCATGCAGAACCAGCTGAACTCGCTGACGGCCGAGCAGCGCGCCAACCAGGCGATGAACCTGCTGATCTACAACACCTACACCGGCCCGGGAACGACCGCGAAAGTCAGCTCCGAGAATCCGCTCAACACGTTCATCCAGAAGGAGCTGAACCAATGGGCGCAGAACAACCTCAAGGGCGTGGACCTCTCCTTCGGCATCGACTCCCACGGCGAAGACGACCCCAACGGCCAGCGCACCGACTACTCCTACCGGCTCTCGAAAAACCTCTTCAACAACCGCGTGCGGGCGGTCATCGGCGGCAAGTTCAGCACCGACGCCGACCCGTCGCAGAACCTCAAGGAGAACCTGATCGACGACATTTCGCTGGAATACATGCTCACCAAACGCGACAACATGTACCTGAAAGTCTTCCGCCACACGGGCTACGAGAGCATCCTCGAAGGCGAGATCACCGAAACGGGCGTGGGTTTCGTCATCCGCAAGAAACTGTCGCGGCTGGGCGACCTGTTCAAGCCGATGCGTCCCAAAACCAAAAAACCGAGAAAATGAGTCCGCAGCGCATCCGAAACATCGTTCTGCCCCTCTGCGCCGTGCTGCTGGCGGCCTCCTGCTCCACCACCCGGCGGCTGGGGAGCGACGAGGTGCTGTATACGGGCGTGAAAAAGATCCTCATCGAGCCGGATTCGGGCGTCGTGCTCACTCCGGCGGCCGAGTCGGCGGTGAAGGAACCGCTGTCGGTCGCACCGAACAATCCGCTTTACAGCCCCTACCTCCGCACCCCGCTGCCCGTCGGGCTGTGGGCCTACAACCACCTCTATACGCCGAAGGAGAAAGGATTCAAATACTGGTTCTACAAGCGGCTGGCCAAACAGCCGGTGCTGATCTCCAAGGTACAGCCGCAGCTGCGCACGAAGGTCGCCGAGCAGGTCCTCGAAAATTACGGGTACTTCGGCTCCCGCGCCGCCGACTCCCTGCTCTACCGCAAGCGCGGCCGCAAGGCGAAAGTCCGGTACACGCTCGGCATCGCACCCGCATGGCACTATTCGTCCATCGCCTATCCGCAGGCCGTCGGGGGTCTGAAACAGCTGATCGACAGCCTACAAGCCACCTCCCTGCTGCGCGTCGGGGCGCAGTACAACCTCGACTCGCTCACGCTCGAACGCAAACGCATCTCCCAGCTGCTCCGCAACCGGGGCTACTACTATTTCCGTCCCGAATACATGGAGTACCTGGCCGACACGACCGCCGGCCGACGGCAGGTCGCCCTGCGCCTGAACCTCCGGCCGAACGTTCCGCAGGCGGCCCTCATGCCCTACCGCGTGGGCGACGTCACGGTCCGCCTGACCAACATCAAACCCGGCCCTGCGGATACGCTGCGCCTGCCGGACGCGACCGTCATCGCCCGGCGGCCGCTGAAAATCCGCCCCCGGGTCCTGTCCCGCGCCCGGACGCTCCGGCCCGGGCAGCTCTTCACCGTCGACGCCCAGAACCGGACGCAGACCGACCTCAACAAACTGGGGATCTTCCGCTCCGTCAACCTGAGCGTCACGCCGCTCGACTCGCTGCGCGGCTCCGACACGCTCGACGTGGAGATCGACGCCCGGTTCGACTACCCGCTGGAGGCGGCCCTGGAGACCGACGTCACCTCGAAATCGAACAGCTTCATCGGCCCGGGCGTCACCTTCCGGGTCAGCAACAACAACCTCTTCCGCGGCGGCGAGGTCCTCTCCGTGAAGCTGAACGGCTCCTACGAATGGCAGACGGGCAACAAGAACTCCGGGGGACGCTCCTCGCGGCTCAACTCCTACGAACTGGGGCTGAACGCCAACCTCGACATCCCGAGGCTGCTGCTGCCCCGGAGCATGACGCGCCGGCAGAAATACCCGGGGAGCACGTCGTTCCAGCTGGGCGTCGACCTGATGAACCGTCCCAGCTTCTTCCGGCTGATCGCCTTCAGCGGTTCGGCGGGCTACAACTTCCAGACCTCCCCGTACAGCCGCCATTCGCTGACGGTCTTCAAGCTCACCTACAACAAACTGCTCCACACGACCGACTCCTTCGACCGGACGATGGACGAAAATCCGGCCATCGCCATGAGTTTCCGCAACCAGTTCGTGCCCTCGATCAACTACACCTACACCTTCGAGCGGACCTACGGCGCCACGGGCAACCGGCGCTTCTACTGGCAGAACAGCGTCACGTCGGCCGGCAACCTGCTTTCGGGCATCCTGCGGGCCTTCGGCGAACGGCAGCCCCAGACCCTCTTCGGCAACCGTTTTTCGCAGTTCGTCAAGGAGGTCAGCGAAGTGAAGTTCTACCACCGCATCGGCCGCCGCAACAACTGGCTGGCGACGCGTCTCCTCGTCGGCGCGGGCTACGCCTACGGCAATTCGGAGGTGATGCCTTACAGCGAACAGTTCTACATCGGCGGTGCCAACAGCATCCGCGCCTTCACCATCCGGTCGCTCGGCCCGGGCAGCTACCGCCCGCCCGCGGACGACCGCAACGGCTACCTCGACCAGACGGGCGACTTCAAACTGGAAGCCAACATCGAATACCGCTTCGGCATCATGGGGCGGCTCAACGGAGCCGTCTTCCTCGACGCCGGAAACATCTGGCTGCTGAAGAAAGACCCCAAACGTCCCGGAGCCGAACTCAAATGGAAAGGCTTCCTGAACGACATCGCGCTGGGAACAGGCTTCGGACTGCGCTACGACATCAGTTACCTGGTCATCCGCGCCGACCTCGGCATCGGCCTGCACACCCCCTATCCGAACCCGGACAAGAAGGGCTACTACAACATTTCCAGTTTCAAGGACGGTCTCGGATTCCACCTGGCCATCGGGTATCCGTTCTAAACGTCCGCTCCGGCAAGGCAGGACGCCCGCCGCCATACCCGCGCCAAAGGCCTCCGGACGCGCCGCCCTTCGGCGTCCGCATCCGTCCCTTCGATCCTTTCCGGTCCGCAGAAATCGCGGCCGTCACTTCCCGTTCGCAGAAATCCCTTTCGCCATTCCCGGCGGCATGCCGCATCGCTGCCGCACCTGCGCCATGCCCCTTCGTCCCCGGACAGCGGCTGTTCCGGACGAACCGGTCCCGTCCGGACATCTGCGCATACCATTCCGACCATCCGGTCCGGAACGCGGCGGAGCGCCCGGGTTATCCGGCCATTCCGCAAGCATCAAATGCACGGAGAAGAGACAGCTTGCAGCTGCCATATAATACCGAATTTACGAGAATACAATTTTCAATACGAAAACAAACCCAAGGGTTAAGGTTGTAGTTGCCCGCACAAATTCCGATCTGCATTTTTGTTCAGATTACCCCTTTGAAAGAACAAAAACAGCCAATATGACTACGACTCCTCCCGAAACTCCGAATGCCTCTGTAAACACACGTTCATCATCCCATCCGTCATCGCTGTTTCAGTAAGTCCGGGTAGATTCTGTTGGCTTCCCATCAACCATCAAAATCCGCTTAATATGTACGTTTCCGAACACCTGAAATGGCGCATTCTGATTGCGCAAGCCCTCAAATCGTTCCACTTCGAGCGCGAAAATGCCAACCGTAACCTCAAACTGGTCTTCGAGACCTTCGGCAAGTATCTGTTAGGCACGACCTACGACACGTTCCTGAACTACCTCAACAAGGAGAAGTACGACATCTCGAAACTCAAACTGCCGCCGTACATCCTGATCGCGCTGAAACTGCTCGACGCCATCCGGCTCGCGTGCGACCGCCTGCATGCCCGCAGGCCGAACGCCTCGTGGACGCTGACCGCAATCGTCGAGGAAGTGCTCGCCGTCGTGCGCGAGAAAGAGACGGAGCACCCCGGCCGGAAAACCCGCGTCGACTGACCCTGAACCGCAAAAGAAACCGGGCTGCAAGATCGCTTGCAACCCGGTTTTCGCATGCTGCGGAAAGAAGGGGATTCGAACCCCTGAAACCCTTTAGGGGTTTACTCGCTTTCCAGGCGGGCCAGTTCAACCACTCCTGCATCTTTCCGAAAGGTGCCCCAAAAGTACACAATATTTCCCGATTCTGCAAATAGCGGCGCTCTTTTTCCGTTCATCCGCCCTGCGGACGGGCCTTTCAGCGGATAAAACTCGTCACGACCCGCTCTTCCGGTTCGGGACGGCCTTCCGAAGCCAGCAGTCCGGCCCGGAGCATCCGCGCCATGTTGCGGGCCAGCACGCGCATCGTCTGCAACCCTTCGGCGTCCTGCGCCGCCTCGCCCGGCAGCCTCCCGTGGACGCTGTTCCAGTATTGCGACGACACGACGGGCATGTTTGAAATCGTGAAATACTTGTTCAGCCGGTCGAACGTCGCGCTCGCCCCGCCCCGGCGGCATACGGCCACCGCCGCGGCAGGCTTGTAGGCCAGGCGGTCGGAACAGGAGTAGAACAGCCGGTCCAGCAGGGCGCACAGCGACCCGTTCGGCCCGGCATAGTAGACCGGCGAACCGACCACCAGGGCGTCGGCCCCGGCGAGTTTCTCGCGGACCTCGTTGTAAAGCGCGTCGTTGAAGACGCAGCGTCCCAGTTCGGCGCACTTTCCGCAGGCGATGCATCCCTGCACGGCCTTGGTTCCGATCGAGACGATCTCCGCCCCGACGCCCTCGGCTTCGAGCGCGCGGGCCGCTTCGGAGAGCGCGATGAAGGTGTTCCCCTCGCGGCGGGGACTTCCGTTGATAAGCAGTACTTTCATAATTGCGGGTATTTCATGCAAAAACAATCATTTTTTCCACTCCCCGTACACATTCCGCGCCGAATCTAAAACCGCATGGCAATTCCGTGCGGCAACAAAAAAGGGGGATTCCGAAGAATCTCCCTCACTCTCAAGCCTAACCGGCGACTACTTGTTTGCCTCGGCCTTCTCGCAGCACGATTTCTCGCAGCAGGCCTTGGTCGAATCGGCCTTCTCGGCGCAGCATGCAGCCGTCGAATCGCACTTCTCGGCGCAGTTTGCGCAAGCCGAAGCTTCGGTAGCGGCAGCGGCGGCAGCGCCCTCGGCAGCCTTCTTGTTCGAATTTCCACAGCAGCCTACCATTGCGACGGCAGCCAGGACGATGACAAAAGAGACAATCTTTTTCATGGCGTTAAACATTTAATTGTTAATTGTTCCGTAACGCCGCAAAGTTAAATATTCGCCCGGGAAAAGCAAAGAAAAAAGAATTATTTTTCGAAACCGGACTTTTATTGGTCCAAAAGGTTGGAAATCGGGGATTTCTCCCTCTTCAGCTGCTTGAGAAAAGCCTTCGGGAAGGTCGCCGACACACGCCCCTTGAGCATGATGGCCTCCTCCTTGGTCAGGCAGTTGCCCGCCGAAACGATGAAATAGGGAATCTCGTAATCCACGTAAACCTTCACGTCGGGATAAGTCTCCTCGAACAGCGCCTTGGCGGCAAAAGCCCCGTCGCGCGCCGCAGGCCCGTTGTCCGAAAAGACGCAGACCCGGTGAAAACCCTCGAAATAGAGCCGCTGCCCGGCGCGCGCGGCGTCGGCCACGGCGCGTGCGGCGTCGTCATGCTCGGTGACGGTGACCTGCGCCCGGTTGAAAAGCGTCGCCCCGGGCGTGGGTTCCGCCAGACGCTGCTTGAAGGCGTCGAGCGACTGCGCGTGCGCGGAAACGGCCGCGCACAGGAGAATCGGCATGAGGAAAAGCAATCTGCGCATTATTTCAACTGTTTTTTAACGTCCTCGATCGTAAGGCCAAAGGTATTCAAAAAATCCGACAACGGCATCCGTTCGCGCGAAATTTTCACGGGAGCCGGGCCTCCGCGCCCTTCCACGGCATACGACACCTCGACCTGCGACAGATCGCCCGACTTCACCTTCCGGGCCAGCACGTAGAGCGCCAGCGGGTCAGAGATTTTCAGTTGCCACAAGGTCCGGAAGCTGTCCGTCGTACGGCGGGGCACTTCGACCGCCTCGCGCAGGACGACCGTCCCCACACGGCCGCCGGCATAGTAAACGCCCATTTCCGCGGCATCGAGCACCAGCTTGTAACCCGTATCGTTCATCACCCGCACGACCACCTCGGCGCCCGTCAGTCCCTGACGCTCGACCCTTTCAATGCCCTCGAAGCGGATGTTGCGCCGGGCCTTCTCCACGGCGCGGCGGCACGAAGAGAGCGACACCGCGACCGCCAGCAGCAATACGTACACCGAATAACGTTGTATCATCTTCATCTTTCTCCTATATATATTTGTGCGATACCGAAACTCTGGCTCCGCGCCCGGCAGTTGCGAAATCCCGCCCGGGCCATCATCGCCATGAACTCCTCCGGCGCGGGAAACTCCCCGACCGAGGCCGGAAGATACTCGTAGGCCCGCTTGTCGCGCGACACCAGCCCGCCGATGCGGGGCAGGATTTTGTAGGAATAAAATTCGTACAACGCCCGGAACACCCGGTTGCGGGGACGCGAAAACTCCAGGATAACGACTTTGCCCCCGGGTTTTATTGTGCGGGCCAGTTCGCGCAGCCCGGCCCCGAGGTCTCCGAAGTTGCGCACCCCGAACGCCACGGTCGCCACATCGACCGACGCGTCGGCCACGGCGAGACGCTCGGCATCGCCCCGGTCGAGGACGATGCGCCCGTCCAACCCCCGGGCCTCGATCTTGCGGCGTGCCACGGCGAGCATCTGCTCCGAAAGGTCCACCCCGAGCACCTGCACGTCGCGGATGCGGCGGGCCATGGCGATCGCCAGGTCGCCCGTTCCGGTCGCCACGTCCAGGATGCGGCCGGGCTTTGCGCGGCGCACCTCGCCGACCACGCGGCGGCGCCACACGCGGTCGATGCTCATCGAAAGCGTATGGTTCAGCAGGTCGTACTTTGGCGCGATGTTGTCGAACATCTCGCGCACCTCCTCCTTTTTGGTCTGATCTGTATTGTATGGTTTCATTCGTATCTAATCGTTTCTTCGGGCTTCACGGTGGAGACCACGGCCGTCGGGATCACCAGCAGGGCGACGATCGCGGCGACGAACCCCGCGTTGAGCGCCAGCCACCAGCCCCAACCCAGCGACACGGGCACCTCCGAGAGCAGGTATCCCTCGGAGCTGAGCTTCACCAGATGCGTCCATTTCTGCACGAGGCACAACCCCAGTCCGGCGGCATTGCCCCACGCCAGCCCCCGCAGGGTCACCAGCGCCGCCCGCCAGAGGAAGATGCGCCGCAGACAGCCGTTGCGCATCCCGAAGGCTTTCAGCAGACCGATCATCCGCGTCCGCTCCAGCACGAGGATCAGCAGCGCCGAGGTCATGTTGAAGAAGGCCACCACGAGCATGATGACGATCACCACCGCGGCATTCACATCGTGGGCCTTCAGCCAATCGAAAATATTGGCGTACCGCTCCCGGACGCTCGTCACGGCGAGGTTTTCGGAATCTTCGGCATCATCGTACAACAGCGTCCGGCCCAGCGTCCGGGCGAACGTGTCGGCGCCGGCCAGCGAGCGCGTCAGGATCTCGTAGCCCGAAATCTCGTCCGGTCCCCACTCCGAGAGCCGCTGCACGTTGCGGATGTCCGTCACGACCACCACGCCGTCCATCTCCTCCATCCCCGACTCGTAGACGCCCGCCACCTTGAAACGGTCGCGGCGCGGCATTTCGCCCGGCTCGACGAACAGCATCTCGACCTTGTCGCCCACGCCCAGCAGCAGTTTGTCGGCCAGCGTGCGCGACAGCAGGATGTCCTTCGTGCGGACCTCGCCGCCCACACGGGGCAGCTCCCCCGCGACGAGCCATTCGCGGAAATACGACCAGTCGTAATCCGCCTCGACACCCTTGAGCATCACCTCGCCCACGGCGTCGGCCGTGCGGACGATGCCCCCCTTGACGGCATAGGGAGCCATCGCCACGAACCCGTCGGTCCGGCGGATCAGCTCCTCGACATGCGCGCTGCGGCGCACGGGCTGCGCATCGAGCGCGTTCACGCCCCTTATGTCGGTCACCGCGACGTGAGCCGCAAACCCCGTCATCTTGCGCGCCACCTCGCGTTTGAAGCCCATGATGACGGCCATCGCGAGGATCATCACCGCCATCCCCAGCGCCACCGACACCACGGCGATACGCTCCATCACCCCGGGCTTGTTCCCGGGCGCGGGCTGCGCCATGCGGCGTGCGATGAAAAAGGAGAGATTCACGGTGCGCTGTCTTGTCGAAAATTTGTACAAAGTAACATATAAATTTCGTATTTCCGGTATCGTAACGACACTTTTTATCAGCCGGAAGGTTTTACAAACGCGCCCGCAATTCTGTTTTGCAGCCATCCTACTTTTTTGTATCTTTGCGGAAAACAAACGTTTTTCGTATGCAAAAACAGGCATTGATTACGGGAGCCACTTCGGGCATCGGACGCGCCACGGCGCTCCGGCTGGCAAAGGAGGGATACGCCGTCATCGCCACGGGCCGCCGGGCCGACCGGCTCGCGACGCTGCGCGCGGAGATCGAAGCGGCGGGCGGCCGCTGCACGACGCTCGCCTTCGACGTGCGCTCCGAGGAGGAGGTGCGCCGCAACCTCTCTCCGCTCGAAAACATCGACCTGCTGGTCAACAACGCGGGTCTCGCCGCCGGACTGGAGCACATCGACCTGGGCGACACGCGCGACTGGGACGCCATGATCGACACCAACGTCAAGGGGCTTCTCTACGTCACGCGCGTCATCGCGCCCAAGATGGTCGCCGCGGGCCGCGGGCACATCTTCAACATCGGCTCGATCGCCGGGACCGAGGCCTACGAGAACGGCGCGGTCTACTGCGCCTCGAAACACGCCGTGCACGCCATTTCGCAGTCGATGCGCGCCGACCTACTTTCGGCCGGGATCAAGGTGACGGAGATCCGCCCGGGAATGGTCGAGACCGAATTTTCCGAAGTGCGTTTCCACGGCGACAAGAAGCGCGCTGACGCGGTTTACGACGGCGTCGAACCGCTCACCGGCGCCGACATTGCGGAAGCAATCGCATGGGCGGCACAATTACCCGCCCATATGAACGTTAATGATATGGTGCTGATGCCCTCGCAGCAGGCGGGAGCGTATTACACGCACCGGAAAACAAAACAGACAACGCTATGACATTTCCTATGATTGCCCTGCTCCAGGCAGGTTACTATGCAGAGCCGCACGCCGCGCGCTACGACGCCGCGACGATGGGCATGTTCGTCCTGATCATCGCCATCGGCGTCATCGGGTTCATCGTGCAGGCGCGCCTGCAATCGGTGTTCAAGAAGTATTCGAAGGTGCAGTTCCCCGGCGGGCTGACCGGCGCCGAGGTCGCCGAGAAGATGCTGCGCGACAACAACATCCACAACGTGAAGGTGACGCACGTGGGCGGACACCTCACCGACCATTTCAACCCGCAGACGATGACCGTCAACCTGAGCGACTCGGTCTACTCGTCGTCGAGCGTCGCCGCCGCGGCCGTGGCGGCCCACGAGTGCGGCCACGCCGTGCAGCACGCCCGCGGTTACGCCCCGCTGACGCTGCGTTCGCAGCTGGTTCCCGTCGTGCAGTTCGCCTCGACGGCCGCCACGTGGGTCATCATCCTGGGTCTCGTCATCCTCGCCTCGACGCAGAACGAACTGCTGTGCTGGATCGGCGTGGGCATGATCGCCATGTCGGCCCTCTTCTCGCTCGTCACGCTGCCCGTCGAGTACAACGCCTCGGCCCGCGCCGTGGAGTGGCTCCAGACCAGCCGCACGATGCAGGGAGCACAGCTCGCGCAGGCCAAAGAGGCCCTCTCGTGGGCGGCCCGCACTTACCTCGTAGCGGCGTTGAGCGCCATCGCGTCGGTGCTTTACTACGTCTTCCTGATCCTCGGACGGCGCGACTGACCCACCGATGAACACCCCCGGAAAAGATTACACCCACCACAGCTGGCTGGCGGCCGCAGCGCTCATCGCAGTGCTCGTGGCCGTAAGTTTCATCCCTCCGCAAAGCGTCGGGGGCGTGAAACTCCGCCGCGCCAACATCCTCTCGGACCTCCTTTCGTTCGACGACGCCGAAGCGGCCGAACCCGCCGCCGAGCCGGCGCTCTTCGACGAAGAGGAGTTCCATATCGACATGGCCGCCGTCGCCGAACGCATCGAGGCCGACACCACCCCGCGCGAGGTGCAGATCACCTACGAATGGCTCCTCGCGCAGGACACGGCCCGCCGCGAACGCGCCGTGCCCGACTCGGCGCGCTTCGTCGCGACGCTGACCCCGATCGAGGATTTCAGCGACAGCGGACGCATCCAGGCCTTCTGCGACACGCTGCTCAACGCTCCGCGCCCGGTGCGCATCGCCTTCCTGGGCGACTCGTTCGTCGAGGGCGACATCCTCACGGCCGACCTGCGCGAACGGCTCCAGTCGGCCTACTCGGGCGGCGGCGCGGGATTCGCCCCGATGGCCTCGCCGCTGACGGCGTTCCGGCGCACGGTCAAAACCCAGTCGAAGGGCTGGACGACCTACAACATCATGCAGCGCAAAGCCGCGCCCGCGCGCCTGCGCGAGAATTTCTACGTCTCGGGCTGGGTGAGCCAGCCTGCGGCCGGGGCTTCGACCCGCTGGGAGAGCACCGACTACCGCAAACGCCTCGATTCGTGCACCACGGCGCGCGTCTTCTTCCTCTCGCCCCGCGACAGCCGCGTCGAGGTGACGCTCAACGACGCCCAGCGCCGCGAATTCGACATCGCGGGCGATGACGCCGTGCGGCAGATCGCCGTCTCGGCCCCCCGTGTCCGCTCGCTCGCCTTCAAGGTGCTCTCCGGCGCGGAGGACTTCGTCGGCTACGGAGCGGTTTTCGAAGGCCGGGGCGTCGTGGTCGACAACTACTCCGTGCGCAGCAACAACGGGCAGGCGATGTTCTGGACCAACCCGTCGGTCAACGCCCAGATCAACGCCATGCTGGGCTACGATCTGGTGGTGCTCCAGTACGGGCTGAACATCATGCAGCCGGGCGTGAAGAACTACACCAACTACGCCGGACAGATCGAGAAGATGATCGCCTATGTCCGCCAGTGCTTCCCGGGGGCGGCGGTGCTCGTGCTGGGCGTCAGCGACCGTTCGGTGAAGACCGACGCCGGATTCGAACCGATGGACGCCATCCCCCACATGCTCGACTGCCAGCGCCGTGCGGCTCGGAACACGGGCGCGGCCTTCTGGCCCACGTGCGACGCCATGCGCGCCCTGGGCGGCATGGAACAGTTCGTCAAGAACGGCTGGGCGGGCAAGGACTACACCCACATCAACTACGCCGGAGGGCGCCGCGTGGCATGGGCGCTGTTCGACGCCATCAACGCCGGAGTCTCGGAAGTCTACACCGAGCAGCGGATCGCCAGCCTGCGCCGCACGGCGGCGCAGGCCGTCCTCGACTCGGCGCGCAGGGCCGCCGTCGACCGCAGCATCCTCCCGGCCCCATCCTCCGCACCCCTTAACCCGCGCGCGCAATGACCTTTCCCGCAACGGACGGCATCACCGACAGGCTCCAGGCGCTGTTTGCCTACGACGCCTCCTCGCCGCTGATTTTCAGCAGCGGGCTGTTCCTGTTCCTCTTCGCGGGATTCCTGCTCGTTTACAGCGCCTTCCGCCGCGCACCGATGGCCCGCATCGTCTACGTCATCGCCTTCTCGCTCTATTTCTACTACAAGTCGAGCGGCATCTATTTCCTGCTGCTCGTCTTCGCCGCGGCGAGCGACTTCCTGATCGCCCGGGGCATCTACCGGGCGCGCTTCCGGTGGACGAAACGCTGGCTGGTGGTATTGAGCGTCGCGGTGAACCTCGGCATGCTGGGGTATTTCAAGTACACGAACTTCCTCATCGACATCTCCAACCAGCTGTTCGGACAAGGCTTCCTGCAATTCCAGAACATCTTCCTCCCGGTCGGCATCTCGTTCTTCGTTTTCCAGTCGATGAGCTACACCATAGACATTTACCGCGGCCAGCTGAAGCCTTTGTCCAACTGGCTCGACTATCTCTTTTACCTGTCGTTCTTTCCGCAGCTGGTGGCCGGCCCGATCGTCCGCGCCCGGGATTTCATCCCGCAGATCCGGCAGAACCCGGTCGTGGTCACGCGCGAGATGTTCGGCACGGGCGTCTTCCTGATCCTCACGGGCCTGTTCAAAAAGGCGATCATTTCGGACTACATCTCGCTCAACTTCGTCGACCGCATCTTCGACGAACCGCTGCTCTACTCGGGATTCGAGTGCCTGATGGGCATCTACGGCTATGCGCTGCAAATCTACTGCGACTTCTCGGGCTATTCGGACATGGCCATCGGCATCGCCCTGCTGCTGGGCTTCCGCTTCCCGAAGAACTTCGACGCACCCTACAAGTCGGCGACGATCACCGAGTTCTGGCGGCGGTGGCACATCTCGCTCTCGACGTGGCTGCGCGACTACCTCTACATTTCGCTGGGCGGCAACCGCAAGGGCCGCATCCGGACCTACGGCAACCTGCTCCTGACGATGCTGCTGGGCGGACTGTGGCACGGCGCGGCGGTGCGTTTCATCCTCTGGGGCGGACTGCACGGCGCGGCTCTGGCGCTGCACAAGCTCTGGATGGCCCTCGTTCCGGGCGCCAAGGCCACCGGGGCGCAGATGCACTGGTGGAGCCGCGCGGCGGGCATGCTCCTGACGTTCAACATCGTCTGCCTGGGGTGGCTGATGTTCCGCGCCGAGTCGATGCAGACCGTCTCGCTGATGCTGCACCAGATTTTCGAAAACTTCAACGCCGCGATGATCCCGCAGGTCGTGACGGGCTACGCCGCCGTCTTCGCGCTGATCGCCGCGGGTTACATCCTGCACCTGCTGCCGTCGGCCGTCGACGCCGTCGCGCAGCGGATCGTGGTCCATGCGCCGCTGGTTCTGCAGGTCCTGATGGCCGCGGCGATGATCTGGTGCGTCATGCAGATCAAATCCAGCGACATACAGCCGTTTATCTATTTCCAGTTCTGATACGTATATGGACCCGCTCATGCATCCCGGAATGTCGTTTTCGCCGCTTGCAGCGGCGTTTACAAATTGGACCCACCCCCAAACCTCCGCCTTGCCGGGGGCTTGTCGCGACGCAACCGGAATGCGGACAATCCGGCAACCGGATTATCTGCCCGAACTTTCACCTTCGACTTTTAGCCTATGAATTGCGACCATAACCTCTTTTTAGCCCTGAACTTCGACGGCGGCCCCTTCATGGACCGCCTGATGCTGACCGTCTCGGGCACGACGATGTGGCTGCCGCTCTACGCGCTGATCCTCTGGCTCGTGTGGCGCCGCGACGGATGGCGCAACGTCATCCTCTTCACGGCGCTGATGATCGCCGCGCTGGTCCTCTCGGACATGATTTCGGGAATCTTCAAGCACAACGGCGTGCTGGGCGGGCTGCTGCCCGACTTCGAACCGCGCTGGCGGCCGATGTTCACCCCCGCGCTCGAAGGGCTGGAGATCGCTCCCGACTCGCTGCGCAAGCTGCGCTGGCTGACGCCCGACTCGCTCGCCGCCGCGGGCGTCACGCACGACTGGGTCGTACACGTCCCCGTCGAGGCCGTGAGCGGCCGCTTCGGGACCGTCTCGGCCCATGCGGCGGTCATTGTCACGCTGGCCGTGCTGTCGGCCTCGGTCATCCGCCGGCGGTGGTTCACGGGACTGATGGTTCTCTCCACCCTCCTGATCTGCTACTCACGCATCTATCTGGGCAAACACTACCCGATGGACCTCGTGTGGGGTACGGCGGTCGGCATCGCGCTGGGACTGGCGGCCTTCTGGACCTACCGGAGACTGTCCCGCCCAAAAAAGGAGCTGCAATAGCAGCTCCTTTTCCGTCAATACCACGCCGACAGCGTGCCGGCCCGACTCTTGGCCGCGTCGGGAATCCCCGGAAAGAATTTCATCCGCATCTTCGACTCGATCTCCGATATGGGAACGATAAACTGCCCCAACTGCGACTTCTCCGTGGCGGCGCTCGTCGTCAGGGTTTCGACCCAGAAGGCGATGGTCTCCAGTTCGTCGGCCGTACACTCCTGAATGGGTTTGCCCACCTGGACCGTCTTTTTGCGCACGGCCATCTTGAACTGGTGCGTCGGCATGACGCAATCCTTCGAAAGCGAACTCAACGCACCGTTGTTCGAGGCGTCTTTCTGAACCCAGCCGTCGTTTTCGTAATAGCATCCGGCCACGATGTAAAGCGTGTCGGCGGGAATCGCGCCGCCCGAAATCGCCTCCTCGATATTCCCCCAGATCTTCCCGAAGGGACTCGGCTCGGCGGCCTGCGGCGCAATGTTGGTCGGCCGAAAGGTCTGCATATTGATTTCCAACCCCTTACCGGGCCGCTCGCGCGACATGCAGAGGTGCCCGCGCGACCAATAGCCGCTGCCGTAACGGCCGGTCACCAGATCGGCGACCCAATACTGGTAAACGTCGCCTGCCGACGAAGGGTAGATCTTCGCCTGCTGCGTTTCCGGAAGCGCCGGGTCCGCCGCCCACGGCTCGTCGGAGCGCCCCGAACCTTCGAGGTAGCAGCGATGATGCGGATAGGCCACCCAAACCGGATTGTGGCGGCGCTTATCGTAACAATAGGTGTAATTGCGCACCCGCTTGCCGCCCGAAACAGTCGTGGACCAGGTCGTATGCACGAACTGGTCGGAGGAAGGCGTTTCGAAATTGGAGGGAAGCTCGGCCCAGCGAAGGCCCGCACCCGTCCCGAGGTCGACCTGCTGACCGCCGCCGCCCGTCGTGAGCCGGATGTCGTCGAAATTCAGTCCGTAGGCGCGCTCCGTACCCGTCGGCGCAAGGCGAATCCACAGTTTCGGAACAGGCTGCGCGAGCGTGAAGCCCACCGTCGTCCCGGTCCACGTGTTGTAGGCCGACGCGCCCGTATAGACGAGCGGTTTCCAGACCGCACCGTCGGCGCTCACCGTCAGCGAAACGTCATCCGCCGGGAAGATCGCACCGAAAGCGAGGGTGAAATTCGTCTGCCCCACAGGCAGCGAGATGTCCTGGATCACGAAATAGTCCGTCGACGCGTTGTAGAACATTTTGGCGTAGGCTTTTCCCGAAGCCCCGGAGTATTTGCCCGCCGAACCGTAATTGTCATTGTTGATACGGACATTGTTCACGGCATAGGTCACCGTCGAGGCTCCCGTGCCGGTCTGGGTTTTCCACTCCTGATTCGCACCCGCCCAGACGCCGCCCGCTCCGTTGCCGAAATCGAGGCTGAAAACCGTCTCGGCGGGGGTCTCCGGATTGCGCACGATCACGCAGGTTGCAGTCTTGGCGCCGGAGCCTTCTCCGGCCGTAACGGTCAGCGTGGTGCGCTGCCCCGCGGGCGCGTCGGCAATGGTGATCGTGGCGCTGCCCGTACCCGAGGCGGGCGAGAACTTCAGCGCGGAATTGGGACATGCCGCTTTCCACGAAGCGTTCGTCGTCACGGTGACGACGTTCGATGCGGGCGAGGCCGGATCGTAGAGCAGTTCGGCGGGAGCGACCGAGAGCGTCACCCCGACGGCATCGGCGGCGCGGGTCACGGTGACCGGCTTGCCCGAGGTCTTGCCCGAGGCGGCGCGCACGCCCACCTGAACGGAAGCGCCCTTGGGCATGTCCCGCACGTAGAACACTCCGTTACCGGAACCCGAGGCCGGCTCCACCCGGACGGCAGCCGACTCGGGCGTCCAGAAAACCTGCCACCCGGTGTTGGCGATCACACGGACCGCATTGTTCGCCGGAGTCGTTTCGTCGAAGGTGAACGATGCGGATTCAATGGCGGCATAGCCCTCGTCCGAAGAGTCGTCGCCGCCGCACGAGGCGAGCAGCAGCAGGCACAGGGCGAACGCCCCTGAAACCGGGAAGGGGAAACCCAGCGTGCCGCGAAAGAGAATGGAGAGTTGTTTCATAATTCAGGTTTTAGTCAGACACACAAACAAATATAGCGATAAAAACCAAATAAACAACAACCGCCCGCGCCCGGTTTTCCCGGGCCGCCGCGCCGCGGTTGCAGCCGATTGCGGAAAGAGTTGCTACTTTGCCCTTTTTTCACTAATTTTGCACGGATATAAAACGATACATCAAAAACACACGATATGGCAATCGAACTCAGCGAACAGGAACAGCTTCGCAGGCAGTCGCTCACGGCGTTGCGCAATCTGGGCATCGAACCCTACCCCGCCGCCCGTTACGAAGTGACGGCCACGGCGCGCGAAATCGCCGATAACTACGACGACGCGAAGAAGAATTTCCAGGACGTCCGCATCGCCGGCCGCATCATGTCGCGCCGCATCATGGGCAGCGCCTCGTTCTTCGAGCTGCAGGACCACACGGGCCGCATTCAGGTCTACATCCGCCGCGACGACATCTGCCCCGAAGGCGATCCGACGCTCTACAACACGGTTTTCAAGAAACTGCTCGACATCGGCGACTTCATCGGCGTGGAGGGATTCGCCTTCCATACCAACACCGGCGAACTGTCGGTGCACTGCCGTAAGTTCACCGTGCTGTCGAAGTCGATCCGCCCGCTGCCCGTCGTCAAGGAGAAGGACGGCAAGACGTTCGATGCCTTCACCGACCCGGAGGTGCGCTACCGCCAGCGGTATTTGGACCTGATCGTCAACCCGCAGGTGAAGGAGACCTTCGTCCGCCGCGCCAGGATCATGGCCACGATGCGCGAGTTCTTCAACGAACGGGGCTACATCGAGGTCGAGACCCCGATCCTCCAGCCCATCCCCGGCGGCGCATCGGCGCGTCCGTTCATCACCCACCACAACTCGCTCGACATCGACCTCTACCTGCGCATCGCCACGGAACTTTACCTCAAGAAACTGATCGTCGGCGGATTCGACGGCGTCTACGAGTTCGGCAAGAACTTCCGCAACGAGGGCATGGACCGCACGCACAACCCCGAGTTCACGTGCATGGAGATTTACGTGGCCTACAAGGACTACCTCTGGATGATGGAGTTCACCGAGCAGATGCTCGAACGGGTGGCCATGGCCGTGAACGGCACGACGGAGCTGACGATCGACGGCAAGCCGATCTCGTTCAAGGCCCCGTTCCGCCGTCTGACGATGACCGACGCCATCCGCGAAAAGACCGGCTACGACATCACGGGCCGCTCGGAGGAGGAGCTGCGCGAAGCGTGCAAGCAGTTGAACGTCGAGGTCGACGAGACCTTCGGCAAGGGCAAGCTGATCGACGCCATCTTCGGGCAGTACTGCGAGGAGGAGCTGATCCAGCCCACCTTCATCACGGACTACCCGCGCGAGATGTCGCCGCTGTGCAAGCGTCACCGCTCGAACCCCGACCTGACGGAGCGTTTCGAACTGTTCGTCAACGGCAAGGAGCTGTGCAACGCCTATTCGGAGCTGAACGACCCGATCGACCAGCTGGAGCGTTTCCAGGAGCAGCTGCGTCTCTCGGAGAAGGGCGACGACGAGGCCATGTTCATCGACATGGACTTCGTGCGCGCGCTGGAATACGGCATGCCGACCTGCTCGGGAATGGGCATCGGCATCGACCGGCTGACGATGTTTATGACCGACCAGTCCTCGATCCAGGACGTGCTGTTCTTCCCGCAGATGCGCCCCGAGAAGAAGGTCGTGAACGATCCCGCGGAGGCCTACACCGCCATCGGCGTTCCCGAAGAGTGGGTTCCGGTGATTCAGAAGATGGGGTACCTCACCGTCGAGTCGCTCCGCAAACTCGCCCCCGGCAAGTTCTTCAACGACCTGTGCGGATTCAACAAGAAGAACAAGCTCGGACTGAAAGCCCCCTCGATCGACGAGGTGAAAGGCTGGTGCGACGCAAATTAAAAATGAAAAATTAAGAATTAAAAATTACGGAACGCCCCGGTCAGAAATTTTTCGATTCGCCCGAAGCGGATCGGCAGGCCGCGACTTCGGCCCAAAACCCGGAAACATCGCGATAAAGTCCCCTCCGAGGAGGGGATTTAGGGGAGGGTAGAATTGCAAACGCGGCGGAACGCCGCGCATGCGAAACCGGGATTCTTGCTAAACAAAGGATAGACTTATTAACATAAAAAAGAATTACAACTATGAGAAAGAAAATTGTTGCCGGCAACTGGAAGATGAACACGCTTCCCGCCGAAGGTGTCGAACTGGCCAAAGGCGTCGTGGCAGGCCGCGGAGAGGTTTGCTCGTGCGTGAACTTCATCGTCTGCCCGCCGTTCACCCATCTGGCGATGGTTGCCGAGGCCCTGAAGGGTTCGGACGTCGCACTCGGCGCGCAGGACTGCGCCACCGAAGCCAAAGGCGCCTACACGGGTGAGATCGCTGCCTCGATGATCGCGGCGCTGGGATGCAAATACGTGATCCTCGGCCACTCGGAGCGCCGCCAGTACTACGGCGAGACCTCCGCGACGCTCAACAAGAAGATGGCGCAGGCCTATGCAAACGGGCTGATCCCCATCTACTGCGTCGGCGAGAACCTCGACGAGCGCGAGGCCGGCAAACACTTCGACGTGGTGAAGGCCCAGATCGAAGAGGTGGTTTACAACCTCACCGAGGAGCAGTACAAGAACCTCGTGATCGCTTACGAGCCGGTTTGGGCCATCGGTACGGGCAAGACCGCTTCGGCCGAGCAGGCACAGGAGATCCACGCCTACATCCGCCAGGTGCTCGCCGCCAAGTTCGGCGCAGCGGCACAGGAGACGGCGATCCTCTACGGCGGTTCGTGCAAGCCCTCGAACGCCGCCGAAATCTTCGCCAAGGAGGACGTGGACGGCGGCCTGATCGGCGGCGCAGCCCTCAAGGCAGAGGACTTCCTCGCCATCGGCAAGGGGTTCTCGAAGTAATACCGCGACAGCGTACAATTACGGACAGAGGCCCCTTGCAGGGGCCTCTGTCTCTTTATCCGACCCGGATTTCCCAACCATAACTACGACACCATGAAAAAACTGCTGTTTCTCGCCGCCGCACTCTCGGCGGCATGCGCCGCAAGCGCGCAAGGCTACTACACCGACGCCTACAATCCCGACATCACGCGCCACACCGGGCGCATCGCCGCACAGCGCGCGGAATTCATACTGCCCGAGGTGAACGGCTACAACGTCTACAAAGCCGACCTGCACACCCACTCGGTCTACTCCGACGGCGACTGCACGCCCGAATTCCGCGTCCGCGAAGCGTGGTACGACGGCCTGGACGTGCTGGCGATCACCGAACACGTGGAATACCGCCGCCACGAAGGCAAGATGCTGAACTTCCTCAAAGGCTACGTTCCCGAAGGTACGGAGGCCATAAACAACAACATCATCCGGAGGAGCGCCGACGAACGGGGCATCCAGTCGGATCTGAACCTCCCGGTGAAACTGGCCCGGGAGACCGCCCGAAAATACGGTCTGACGATCATTCCCGGCGCCGAGATCACCCGCGAACCGATCGCCTACGGCCACTACAACGCCCTTTTCACCACGGACAACAACTCCCTCTACGCCACCGACGCCCTGCAATCGCTCCGCAACGCCAAGGCGCAGGGGGCGCTGGTGATGCACAACCATCCGGGCTGGCGGCGCAAGAGCCTCGAACACCCCGAGTTCGAAGTCAAAGCCTACGGCGAAGGGCTGATCGACGGCATCGAAATTATGAACGGCGCAGAGTTCTACCCCAAAGCCATCGCACGCGCCCACGCCCGCAAACTGTTCGTGTCGGCGAATACCGACATCCACGATGCGACGGCCGAGACCTACCGGCTTCAGGGCCACAGCCGCAACATGACGCTGATCTTCGCCCGGAACAACTCGCTCGAAGCGCTGCGCGAGGCGCTCGAAGCGCGCCGCACGCTGGCCTATTCGTTCGGCACGATAGCGGGCGACGAACAGCTGCTGAAGGACCTCTTCACGGCATCGGTCCGGACAAAGGTGCTCCACACCGACCCGAGCAACGGCCGCCGCACGGTAAGCCTCACGAACGGCAGTTCGGTGGAGTACGTCCTCCGCTTCCCGGGGCAGAATCCCGTCGTGCTCAAGCCGTTCTCGACGCTGATGACCACCGTAGGACGTGACAAGCCGCTCGACGTCACCGTCGAAAACATGTGGTACTCCGAGAAGGATCATCCCCGGATCGAGATCAATCTGTAATCCCGCACCCGTTAAAAAATCCCCGGACCGTCGACGGCCGGGGATTTCCATGCCCTCCGCAAAGATGTTCAAAAACGGGCCGAATGCGGCCGGAACAAACTTTTTTCGTATATTTACAGGCGTATAGGTCATTTCGGGTGCTAAAATCGTTGTAATACTGGTGTCTGTCAGTATGATATGACCATTCAAAACTTTTGAACACATATTTGATGCGAG
>NZ_MNQF01000048.1:0-2950 GCF_001915285.1 Alistipes sp. 56_sp_Nov_56_25 | reverse complement strand
TACGCGCTCGTCTTCGCCGGAGTCTGCGCCGTCGTTACCGTGGCGGCGGTCTGGATGTCCTACTCTTTCGCCGAACGGCAGCGGCAGAAGATCTACGTGTTGGACAACGGCCGCTCACTGATGGTGGCGCTCTCGCAGGACCTCGCACAGAACCGCCCCGTCGAAGCCCGCGAGCATGTGCGGCGCTTCCACGAGCTCTTCTTCACCCTCTCGCCCGACAAGGCAGCCATCGAGTCCAATGTCGGACGCGCCTTGCAGATGGCCGACAAAAGCGCCTTGTCCTACTACAAGGTCTTGCAGGAGAAGGGATTCTTCAACCGCCTGATCGCGGGCAATGTTTCGCAGATGGTCAAAGTGGACAGCATCCGCTGCGATTTCAACCATTATCCTTACGAGGTTACGACCTTTGCACGGCAGCGTATCCTGCGCGAGAGCACCGTCACGGAGCGGTCGCTCGTCACGACATGCCGTCTGGTGAACGTCTCCCGCTCGGACAACAACCCGCAGGGCTTTATGGTCGAGGCGCTGAACATCGTCGAGAACAAAGACATTGCAACCTATGACCGTTAAACCGCACTCACTGCGCTGCCGCATCCGCTGGGTGCGGCGGTCGTTGCGACGCCGCCACGACACGCTCGCGCCCCGCATCCGGAAGCGGATCGTACTCGCGGCGCTCGTCCTACTGCTACTACTTTACCTCTGGCTCCTGTTCGCGACGAACATGGTGCCGGAGCTGGAGATCGGACATCCCGAATTATTACATCTAAAACCGTAAACGTTATGATAGAAAACAAGAATCCGGACAATGACCCCTCGGCGGAGTTCGAGCGGCAGCGCAAACGCAAGGTACTGCTCTTCACGGCGATCCTCGGATGCATCTTCCTCGTCGTGCTGTGGTTCATATTCCGACCAGCGCCCGTCAAGCCCCAAGAGGGGGCCGTGGGGATCAACACGTCGGTCCCGGACGGCAAGGCTCAGGCCACCGTCGGCGACAAACGCAAAGCCGCGGAACAGCTCCGCAGCGAGGAGCAGCAGCAGAGACGCATGATGACCCTCGGGGACAATGCCTTCTCGCTATTAGACGACGGGCTGAAGGCCGCCGAAGAACCTGCACCGGAGGATAACCCCGTGCAGCGGGCCTCCGAGGCCAACCGGGCCATGCAGCGGCAGGTGCAGGGCTTCTACGCCGCTCCGCAGCGCAATGCCGAGGTCGAAGCCCTAAAGGAACAGGTCGAAGCCCTGCAATCCCAACTCGACGCCGAGCGGCAGCAGCCCGACCCGCTGGAACTGGCCGAGGAGCAGTACAAGCTCGCCCGGAAATATCTCGGCGGAGGAACGGCTCCGGGTGAAGAAGCAGTTGAGCCGACAAAGCAACGGCGGGATTCGCGTCTGTCCGTGATGCGGCCCGTGCGGGAAGGTGAGGTCGAAGCCTCGACACTCGACCCGCGGGCGGATTTCACCATCGAGCGCAACCTCGGATTTCTGACCGCGACGGGACGTGCGGCGGAGAATCAGGTACCGACCGTCAAAGCCTGCGTAGCTCAGACACAGGTCATACGTGCCGGAAGCACGGTACAGCTGCGGCTGCTGGAAGCCGTGCGCATCGACGATACGGTGATTCCCCGCAACACCCCGTTATACGGTCTTGCGACGATCTCCGGGATGCGGCTGCAAGTCATGGTGTCGTCCGTCGAATACGGCGGGCGGATCTTCGCCGTCGAAGCCGCAGCTTACGACCTCGACGGCCAGCTGGGGCTGAATGTCCCGAACTCCCGCGAGCGGACGGCCCTCAAAGAGGCGCTGGCATCCGTCGGGCAGACCGCCGGAACGAGTGTAAACGTCACCCGTTCGGCCGGGCAGCAGGTATTGTCCGAGCTGGCGCGCGGAGGATTGCAGGCTTCGTCGCAGTATGTCGCCGGGAAACTCCGCGAGGTGAAGATAACCCTCAAAGCCAACCATCAGCTATTATTGATTTCAAAACAGCAGTAAAATGAAAAGAGACCTTATTTATCTGTTCCTGATTGTCGCAGCAACCGCCGCGGCAAAAGTCACGGCACAGACGACACAGGAAACGCCGGCGGAAATTCGTCCCCAGCGTATCGAAGCGGGATTTACGAAAACCGTGCATATCCTTTTCCCGTCGCCCGTCACGTATATCGACATCGGCTCGATGGACATCATCGCCGGAAAAGCCGACGGGGCCGAGAACGTCGTGCGCGTGAAAGCCGCCGTGCGGAATTTCACAGCAGAAACCAACCTGACGGTCATCACTGAAGACGGCGGATTTTTCACTTTCGATGTCCACTATGCCGAGAATCCGGCAGTCTCGACCGTCAATCTTACAGTGCAGGAACCGCAGACAGAAGGTGTGCAGAAACCGGATGTCGCAGGCGATTATCAGCCGACGGCCCCAGCATCCGAGGGACGGGTGCTGCTGCGCGAAGTAGGCCGCGAAAAGCCCGCAACCGTAAAACGCATGTTGAGCGACATATACCGCCAAAACCGTACGGACGTGAAGGGCATTCGTGCGAAGAAGTACGGCATTGAAGTCGAAGTGTTGGGGATTTACGTGTTCAATGACGTGATATACATTCACACCTGCATCTCGAACGACACGAACATCTCCTTCGAGGTGGATGCGCGGCGGTTCATCGTAGCGGATCGCAAACTCGCCAAGCGTACGGCACAACAGCAGACATCGCTCGAAATCCTGCGCGTATGCAACGATCCGGCAGTTGTAAGGGGGCACCAGCGTCAGCGGACGGTATTCGCGCTGCCCAAGCTTACGATCCCCGACGACAAGGTGCTTTTGCTGGAAATCGTCGAGAAAAACGGAGCCCGCCATCAGACGGTGGAGATACCCGCAGGGGAATTGTTGGATGCGAAACTCCTGTAAAGAGACAGGCGGTCGAACCCGATGCGGAAGTTTTTATGCAGCAGTGGGAATGTT
>NZ_MNQF01000012.1:0-39128 GCF_001915285.1 Alistipes sp. 56_sp_Nov_56_25 | reverse complement strand
CGGAAAAGAGAATTAAATACTTATAAACAAGACATTTACTCTTTTCTGCATATTCCGTTACCTACAAATACCGAACCGAATCATCGGTCCGCCGCTTTTGCATTATCGGGCGCAGCGCCGGATGGCGACATCCGAAGCCTGTGTGCCGCCTCCGGACCCGGCTCTTTGCGGGGGGCGTGGAACCGGACGGTACGCGGAGGGCCTGCTGCGGTCCCTGAAGCCGGTCTTTTAAGCGGGGCCGGGCGCAGAATGGGCTGTGCCGTTCCGACTGGCCTCTCGCCTCCTGAAGCCCGGCCTTTGCCGGGTTATTCGTCGTCGGTGTCGGTGTAGGCCTTGAGCAGTTTTTCCTGCACGTCGGCGGGAACCTGCTCGTAGCTGCCGAATTTCATCGAGTAGGTGGCCGAACCCGACGTCAGCGACGAAAGGGTCGTCGAGTAGCGGTACAGTTCAGCCAGCGGAACCAGCGCGTTCAGCCGGTCGAATCCCTTGTCCGACTCCATGCCGGCGATCATCGCGCGGCGGTTCTGGAGATCCGACATCACGGCGCCCATGTATTCGCTCGGCACGAGTACCTCGACGCTGTATATCGGCTCCATGATCTTGGGTCCCGCGTTGCGGAAAGCCTCCTTGAAGGCGTTGCGGGCCGCCAGCTTGAACGAGATTTCGTTCGAATCCACCGGGTGCATCTTGCCGTCGTAGATCACCACGCGGATGTCTCGGGCGTACGATCCGGTCAGCGGGCCTTCGTCCATCTTCTCCATGATACCTTTCAGGATGGCGGGCATGAAGCGCGCGTCGATGGCGCCGCCCACGATCGCCGAGTAGAATTGCAGTTTGCCGCCCCACGGCAGGTCGTATTCCTCCTTGGTCTTGGGGTTCAGCACCATGTCGCCCTTGCCGGGTACCTTGTAGTTCTTCGGTTCGCCGATGCCCTCGTAATAGGGTTCGATGATCATGTGCACCTCGCCGAACTGGCCTGCGCCGCCCGACTGCTTCTTGTGGCGGTAGTCGGCCTGCGCGACCTTGGTGATGGTTTCGCGGTAGGGAATCTTCGGCGCGATGTATTCATAGGCGAGTTTGTTCTCCTTCTCGATGCGCGAGCGCAGGATGTTCAGGTGGTGTTCGCCCTGACCCTGGATGATGGTCTGCTTCAGCTCTTTGGAGTATTCGACCAGAATGGTCGGGTCTTCGAATTTGGCGTCGTTGAGCACCTTGCCCAGTTTCTCCTCGTCGGCCTGGTCCTTGCATTTGATGGCGGCGCGGTAGCGGGGCTCGGGGAAGACGATCGGTTCGATCGTCACGGGAGCCGACGGGGCCGAAAGCGTGTCGTTCGTCCGCGTGCCCTTCAGCTTCACCGTGCAGCCGATGTCTCCGGCCATGAGTTCCGTGACCTTGATCCGGTTCTTGCCCGCCACGGCGAACAGCTGCGAGAGCTTTTCCTTGTTTCCGGTGCGGGTGTTCACCAGCTCCGCTCCCTCGGCGATCCTGCCTCGGATGACGCGGAAATAGGTGATCTCGCCGATATGCTGTTCCACCTGGCTCTTGAAGACGAATGCCACGGCGGGTGCGGTCTCGTCGGCCGTGATCTCCTCGCCTTCGGTCGAAAGGAATGCCGGGGCTTTCTGCGGACCGGGCGCCACGTTGATGATGAACTCCATCAGACGCTTGGTGCCGATGTCGCGCTTGCCCGAGGTGCAGAAGATGGGCATCACTTCGCGTTTCGAGACGCCGATCTTCAGGCCCGAGCGGATGTCGTCCTGCGTGAGCGTGCCTTTGTCGAAGTAGAGTTCCATCAGCGCCTCGTCGTGTTCGGCGGCCATCTCGACCAGCTCCTTGTTCAGCTCCTGGGCCTTTTCAAGCTCTTCGGCCGGAATTTCCAGCTCCTCGCGGTGGCCGTCGTTGTCCTTGAAGCGGTACATCTTCATCAGCAGTACGTCGATGAAGGCGTTGAACTCCGGACCCTGGTTGACGGGATACTGCACGATGACGGGTTTCACGCGCGACGAAGCCCGGATCGACTCGACCGTGGCCTCGAAGCTGGCCTTCTCGGCGTCCAGCTGGTTCACCACGCCGATCACGGGTTTTTGCAGCAGCCGGGCGTAGCGGGCCTGAATCTCGCTGCCCACCTCCCAGCCGTTCTGGGCGTTGAACAGGAAGACGCCCACGTCTCCGACCTTGAAGGCCGAGAAGAGGCTTCCGCAGAAGTCGTCCGAGCCGGGGCAGTCGATGATGTTCAACTTGCGGTCCATGAATTCGGTGAAGAGGATCGTCGAATAGATCGAGCGTTTGTATTCGTGCTCGATATCCGTGTTGTCCGAGAGCGTGTTGTTCGCCTCGATACTACCCCTGCGGTCGATGACCTTACCCTCGAAGGCCATCGCTTCGGCAAGGGTAGTTTTACCCGTGCCGGGCGCGCCGATGAGTACGATGTTCTTGATCTCTTTAGCTGAATAATTTTTCATATTCTCGTATGGTTTTAAGGTTTTTCGGTTAGCCGACTATAAATATACAAATTATTCGTGAAAAACAACTTCGGGAATGAAAAAATCGCCCCTTGAGGGCGATTTTTCGGTCTGTCGGAACCGCGGATTCACTTTGCGGCCGCGGGACAGTAGTGCGCCAGCGCGGGCAGAACGATCCGCTCCATGACGTCGTATCCTTCGGGCGTGGGATGCACGCCGTCTTTGGTGTACTCGCTGCGCATCGAGCCGTCTCCGGCGTCCATCGCCGTGTAATAGTCGACCCAGATCAGCCCGCGGTCGGAGGCGTACCGGTGCAGCCGTGCGTTCAGGTCCCGGATTTTTTCGGGAACCGACTCGATCTCGGTCCTCCAGGGGTATTTTCCGGCCGGGAGCACGGAGCAGATGATCGGCCGGATGCCTGCGGCCATCGCCAGCTCGGCCATCGAGATGATGTTTTCGACGATGTGCTGGGTGGCGATCGGCCCGTTGTTCTGCGCCAGGTCGTTCGTCCCGGCGAGGATCACCACCGCCTGCGGATGGAGGTTGATCACGTCGGCCCGGAAGCGGCAGAGCATCTGGCCGGTGACCTGCCCGCCGATTCCGCGGCAGGCGAAATTGTTCGCCGTGAAGAATTCGGGATGGGCGTTGTCCCATCCGTCGGTGATCGAGTTGCCCATGAACACCACCGCGGGCGGGGTCGTGAGCTGCGCATTGGCTTCGGCATAGCGGCCGTAGTTGGCCCAGTCGCGCTGTTGGGCCGTCAGCAGGGCCGGAAGTGCGAGCGCGATCAGCAGAATCAGTTTTTTCATGGAGGTCGTTACTTTTTTTGAGCTTGGGTGATGTTGCGTGCGTTGCGTTCGTCGTCGCTGCGGCGGCGTTTGCCTCCGAAACGGCCGAAGAGCCATCCCGCCGCGAAGGCGGCCAGCAGGAGGATGATGTCCACGAAGACGCTCGCCAGCCACCGCTGGATGGCCGGAGCGAAATTCCAGAGCAGCAGGAAGACGATCAGGATGCCCAGCAGGCCCAGGCCGATTGTCCATTTTTTGTCCATAGTCGTTGTGTTTGCGGGGTTTTCGGTGCGTTATTTGCCCACGACGCCTTCCAGTTCTTCGACTGTGACGGGGATTTTCCGGTCGCCGATGATGCGGCTGCCCGACTCCGTCACGAGGATGTCGTCCTCGATGCGGATGCCGCCGAAATCGCGGTAGGCCTCCAGCGCGTCGTAGTCGACGATGCCCTTGTATTTCCCTTCGGCGCGGCACTTGTCGATCAGCGCAGGGATGAAGTAGAGACCCGGTTCGTCGGTCATCACGGTCCCCGGTTCGATCCGCCACGCCGCGCGGTAGACGCAGGTTCCCGACTCGGCGGCCCGTTCGGCGATCGAACCGTAGTCGAACGACCTCTCGCCCATCGCCTCGCAGTCGTGCACGTCCATGCCCAGTCCGTGGCCCAGTCCGTGGGGCATGAGCATCGTCATCGCCCCTGCGGCCACGGCGTCGGCGGCCGAGCCTTTCAGCAGGCCCAGTCCGACAAGCCCTTCGGCGAGGGTCATGTAGGCGGCGTTGTGCACCTCGGTGTACATCATGTGGGGCTTCACGATGCGCGCCACGTGGTCGTGCGCCGCCAGTACGATGTTGTAAATGTCTTTTTGCTTTTGGGTGAAGCGTCCGCTCACGGGATAGGTGCGCGTGTGGTCCGAGCAGTAGCCTTCGACGGTTTCGCCGCCGGCGTCGCACAGCAGCAGCCGGCCCTCCTCCAGCACGCCGTCGGCGTTGAGATTGTGGAGCGTCTCGCCGTGCTGCGACACGATCGACGGGAACGACACGCCCTGTCCCTGCGATTTGGCGACGCCTTCGATGGCTCCCGCGATCTGGCGTTCGACGACGCCCGGGCGGCACATCCGCATGGCCGTCGTGTGCATCTCGTAGCCGATCCGGAAGGCGCGTTCCATCTCCTCGACCTCTTCGGCGCTCTTCTTCTCGCGCATCTCCGCCACGGCGAACATCAGGTCCACAGACTTGTAGTCGTGCAGCAGCGCGGGTTTGATGCCCAGCAGCGCCGACAGCTGGAGCTTGGTCTCCCCGCGGTAGGGCGGCAGGTAGTGGACCCTGCGGCCCAGGGAGATCGCCCTGCGCAGCCGTTTTTCAAGCTCCGCCATCGGGAACGTCGCCGTGACGCCCGCTCCGGCGCCCATTTCGCGCAGCGTGGGCTGCGGTCCGGTCCAGATGATGTCCTCGACGGTGAAATCGTCGCCGTACAGCGCCTCTTCGCCTGTGTCGGCGTCGATCACGCCGACGACCGACGGCACGTTCAGCCCGAAATAGTAGCGGAACGAGGAGTCCTGCCGGAAGTAGTAGGCGTTGTTGGGATAATTGTTCGGCGAGAGCGAATTGCCCGGGAGCAGGATGATGCCGCTTCCGATCTTCGTGCGCAGCTCGTGGCGGCGCGCGGTATAGGTTTTTGCTGAAAACATAGTGTTGCTGTTTTCAGCAAATATACGAAAAACTAATTTTTAATTCTTCATTTTTCATTTTTAATTCTCTTCAGCCCTTCGGGCAGGGGCAGGCGGATGCGCGCGAGGCTGACGGCGGCCCCTGCGACGGCGAATCCGCCCGCCAGCAGCAGGGCCGTGTGGGTGCTGTTTTCGGGCACGACGTGGAACAGCAGGGCCATCAGCGCGGCGCCGGTCGTTTGTCCCGCGAGGCGTGCGGTGGCCAGCATGCCGCTCGCCGAACCGCTCCGTTCGGGCGGGGCCGAGGCGATCAGGATGCTGTTGTTGGGCGATTGGAACAGTCCGAATCCCGCGCCGCAGAGCACCAGCCGCCAGATGATGTCGAAATCGGTCGGATGCTCCGGCAGGAAGGCCAGCAGGAACAGTCCCGCGGCCATCATCGTAAGCCCCGTGCCGCCCAGCAGCCCGGCGTGAATGCGCTCGATGAGCAGCCCGGCCACCGGGGCCACGACCATGATCACGGCGGGCCAGGCCGTCAGCAGCAGTCCCGTCTCGACGTCGTTGTAGCCGCAGGCCTGTTGCAAGTAGAAGGGCAGCGCCACCATGGCGAGCATCTGCCCGAGGAACGAGCAGACCGACGTTGCGACCGAGACCGAGAAGATCGGGATGCGCAGCAGGTCGAACGGCAGGATCGGATACGGTTCGCGCAGCTGGCCGCGGATGAAGAAGAAGCCGACGACGATGAGCGCCGCGACGCCCAGCGAGAGCACGCGCGGGTCCAGCCCGTGGGAGAAACCCTCGACCGAGGCCATCATCAGTCCGAACGTCAGGGCGTTCATCACTGCGTCGCGCCAGTCGAAGCGGTGTTCGCGCACCCGTACGGGATTCTCCGGCAGGAACCGGCGGCTGAGCGCCAGGGCGGCCAGCCCTATCGGGACGTTCACGGCGAACAGCCACGGCCAGTCGGCCGCGGAGAGGATGCCCGCCGCCAGCGTCGGCCCGGCCACCGACGAGGTGGCGACCACCGTGGCGTTGACGCCCATGCCGCGTCCCAGCCGGGCCTTGGGGTAGATGAAGCGGATCAGCGAGGTGTTGACCGAGGTGATGGCCGCGGCTCCGAACCCCTGCATGACGCGCGCCAGCACGAGGGCCTGGAGCGACCCGGAGAGCGAGCAGCCCACCGACGCCACCGTGAAGAGCATCAGCCCGCCGATGTAGACCTTGCGGTAACCCACCACGTCGCCCAGCGCCGAGAGGGAGAGCAGCGAGACCATGATGGCCAGCTGGTAGGCGTTGACGATCCAGATCGAATCGGCCGCCGAGATGCCCAACTGCTGCCCGATGGTGGGCAGGGCGACGTTGGCGACGGTCCCGTCGATCACCGAGAGCGATACGCCGAAGGCCACGGCCAGAATGGCTCCAAGCCGTTGGGGCATGGGCAGTCCGTCCGCAGGACGCTGGGGTATGTGGGGCGCGGCGTGCATTGCGACAGCAAAAGTAGGGATTTTTCCGGGCTTTTCCGGCAAAAGGCCCGGAAATTCCGGGCCTTCGTCGCACAACTGTCATATGGGCTTTTCCGTCGCGGCGGCCGGTAAGAGAGCCGTCTTCCGGGTCGGCCCGGGTTTGAACTTTTTATTTTGAATGGCTGTGGTTCACAGATTCTGTTTCCGCTGCCTTTACCGGCGGCAGCTTTCGGGGACGATGTCGCCCTCGGGCCGGACGCCCTTGAGGTGCTTGCCGAAGAACTTCTCCATGGCGCGGTAGAAGTCGAAGCGGTTCTCCTCGTTGTGGAATCCGTGGCCTTCGTTGTCCTTGACCATGTAGTCCACCTCCACGCCGCGTGCGCGCAGCGCCTCGACCATCTGGTTGCTCTCGTTGATGTTCACGCGGGGGTCGTTGGCGCCCTGAACCACCAGCAGCGGGGTCTTGATCCGCCCGGCGTTGAGCGCCGGGGAGTTTTCGCGCAGCATCTCCTGCTGCGTTTCGGGATTGCCGACCATTTCGTACATCTGGTCGAGCAGCGGCTTCCAGTAGGGAGGAATGGTGTTCAGGAACGAGAAGAGGTTCGAGACGCCTACATAGTCGATGGCGCAGGCGTAGAGGTCGGGGTCTTTGACGATGCCTTGCAGCGTGGCGTAACCGCCGTACGAGCCGCCGTAGATGGCGATCCGGGCGGGATCGGCGATGCCTTTCCCGATCAGCCAGTTCACGCCGTCGGTGATGTCGTCCTGCATCTCCTGCCCCCACTTGCCGAAGGCGATCTCCGTGAAGCGGCGGCCGAAGCCCGTCGAGCCGCGGAAGTTCATCTGCAATACGGCGTAGCCGCGGTTGGCCAGGAACTGCGCCTCGGGGTTGAAGCCCCACGAGTCGCGCGCCCACGGACCTCCGTGGGGATTCACCACCACGGGCAGGTTTTTGGCGTTGCGCAGGGTCTTGCCCACGGGCAGCGTGAGGTAACCCTCGATGCGCTCGCCGTCGCGCGCGGTGTATTCGATGGGGAGCATTTCGGCCATCTCCTCCTGTTTGATCCACGGACGCAGGTCGGCCAGTTTGGTCATCGTGTCGGCGGCGACATCGTAGATGTAGTAGGCGCCCGCCGTGCGGTCGCTGCCGGCGTAGACGATGTATTTGTCCTCGGCCTTGTCCGAACCGACGATGCCCAGTTCGTAGCCGCGCAGGTGGCGCTCCATGCGGCCGAACAGCTCGCCGGCCTCACGGTCGAAGAAGTGGCGCGTCGTCCCCTTGTGTCCTTCGTACGATACGCCGAGCAGTTTTTTCTCCTTTTCGCTGTACCAGACGCCCGCCAGGTCGTAGGTGTCGTTCGTATAGAGCCCCTCTTTCTCCTCGCACGTCGCGGGGTCCATCAGCACGAGGGCGTCCTTGTCGCGTCCGAGGTTGGTGATGGCGTATACCATCCTGTTGTCGGGGGTGAACGTCGCGAAGCTGACCCCCTCCTTGAAATTGGTCGTCAGCACGGGGCGGAACTCTTCGGCCTCGCTCTCGCGGTAGCGGATCTGGGTGTTGACGCCGTCGACGACGGCGTAGGCCACGCGCAGCTTGCCGTCGTGGTCGGTCTGCCAGCCCTGCACGTCGCCGGGATTCTCGCAGAGCAGGGTTTTCTCCCCGGTGTTGAGGTTCAAACGATAGGGGTCGAATATCTGCGGGTTGCGCTCGTTCGTGCCGATGATCATCAGCGAGTCGATCTCCTCCAGCGGGTCGATGATCGTGGTCCGCACGCCCGGGATGGCGGTGTAGGCCTTCGGGTCCGTGCCGTCGATGTCGACGCCGTAGAGCTGGAAATTCTCGTCGCCGCCCGTGTCCTTGAGGTAGAGGATGCGGCTGTCGTTGGCCCAGAAGTATCCGGCCAGGTCGCGTTCTCTCTCCGAGGTGATGCGCACGGCCTCGTCCGACCCGACCTGCTGTACGAAGATGTTGCGGCGGCTCTCCCAGGGGGCCATGTAGGAGAAGTATTTTCCGTCGGGCGAAATCTGGTAGTCCGACTTTTCCGAGTTGCGGAAGAAGGTCTCCATCGGCAGCTCGGGGGCTGTTTTCGGGGTGCAGGCGACGGCCGTGGCGGCCATTGCGGCGATGATCAGGAGTTTTTTCATGGGATTTATTCGTTTGAGTTCTCTTCTTGTTTTCCGGTTTTGCGCCAGATGTTCGTCAGGCAGAGGAGCAGGCCGATCGCGATCGGCAGGTTGAACCCGTGCGGCGACTGGGGGAACATCAGATGTGTGGCGACCTTCACGGCGAAAGCCGCGACGACGAGAAAAACGGTCAGAATGCGGATGACTTTTTCGATTTCCATGGGGTGTCTTTTTTGTTTTCGACACTGCAAACATACGAAACAATTTTTGAAAAACAAATAATATTTATTGAAATTCGATAAATAATTTTCGATAGTTGGCCGTTTTCGGTTTCCGTGGCATGAAAAAAGGCGCACCTTTCGGATGCGCCTTCCCGTCATTGGGGGGACGGTCAGATCTTGAGGTATATCTTTTTCCGGTCGAGGAACCACAGCAGCAGCCAGCAGACGGCGACGTACCCCGCCGAGAGAACCACGGCGGCCGCCTCGGGCGAGAGTTTCGAAGCCAGCCCGCCGAAGAAGAACTCCGAGGTGTAGCTCACGCGGACGATCCGCTGGACCATGTAAATCGTGATCGAATTGACGCCGATGACCTTGAAGAAATAGCTCCACCGCCGCCATTGGCACACATCTATTATATAATAGAACAGCGCGAACATGCCCAGCGAGTAGGCTCCGGCGGCGAATACGAAGGCCGGAGTCCAGAGTTTCTTGTTGATCGGCTGCAACGGGTCGAGGCAGAGCGCCAGCGCCAGCAGCGCAACCGCCCCGGCGGCCATCCAGAGCGTCTTGCGGCTGCCGGAGGTCCGCTCTTCGGAGCGGCGGACGAACTCGCCCGTGAACATGCCCAGCATGGCCGTCACGATGGCCGGGAGGGTGCTCAACAACCCTTCGGGGTCGAATCCCCTGCCTCCCAGCAGGTGCGAGGGCATGACGATCCGGTCGACGTAGCCCACGATATTGCCTTCGAGGGTCAGCGGCCCGGCCCCTCCGGCGTCGGGCGCGGCGACGAATTGCAGCAGCAGTCCGTAGCCGAGGAGGATCGCGGCGGCGATGACGGCGCGCGTGCGCACGTTGAAATTGACGAACAGCAGCGCCGCGAACATCCACGCCAGACCGATCCGGCCCAGCACGCTCGGCAGGCGCAGCGTGGCGAAGTCGAGCTTGAACAGTCCGCTGTAAACGAATCCCAGCGCCACGAGGGTCAGGCCGCGGCGGATGACTTTCAGGTAGATGCTTCGTTCGCTCATCCCTTTTTCGCGCTGTTTGGCGAGCGAGAAGGGGAACGAGATGCCCGCGATGAAGAGGAACAGCGGGAAAATGGTGTCGTGGTGGAAGAATCCGTTCCAGTCGGCGTGACCCATCTGGGCGGTCATCCAGTCGGAAAATTCTCCGGGACAGAGCTTGCACAGGGCTGTTACCAGTCCTGCGAATCCCATGATGAAGAGCATGTCGAAGCCCCGCAGGGCGTCGAGCGAAAGAAGCCGCTGCGAGGCGGCCGGTTGGGTCGGTTGAGGTTTCATCGGTATCGGGTTTCAGGTTGTTTCGGCGGGGACGAATTTGTAGAGCTGGTCGCCGCGGCGGACGACGCCGGGCGTGCGGATGGCGCAGAGTTCCCCCTGGGCGACCGACTCTGCCGGCTGTCCGTCGGGTCCGTGCAGTTCGGTGAGCGTCTGTTCGGCGACGCCCGTGGTCGCGCCGAGAAAGAAGATCGGTTCCCCGACAGCGAGCGGAGCCGCTTCGACCGACACCTCGGCTACCGAGAGCTTTCGGTAAAAGTTCGTCACCTTTCCCACATACACTTTGCGTTGGGTGGCCGACGATCCGTAGGCGGGGCTGTGCTCCACGACAGGGCGTCCGGCGTAGTAGCCTTCCCAGAAACCGCGGTTGAAAACCGTGCGGAGCCGCTCTTTCAGCTCCGCAGTTAAAGCGGGAGTGTAGGTCCCGGACTCCATCGCCTTGAGCGCCTGGTCGTAACACTCCACCACGCGTTTCACGTACTCCGCGCCGCGGGCGCGTCCCTCGATCTTCAGCACCCGGACCCCCGCGGCGATCATTTTGTCGAGGAAGTCGATGGTGCATAGGTCTTTGGGCGACAGGACGTAGCGTCCGTCGATGTCCAGCTGCGCGCCCGTCTCCTTGTCCGTGACGGTGTATTTGCGGCGGCACAGCTGGCGGCAGGCGCCGCGGTTGGCCGAGCAGTTGGTTTCGTAGAGCGAAAGGTAGCATTTGCCCGAGACGGACATGCACAGCGCGCCGTGGGCGAACATCTCGATCTCGACCAGTTCGCCCCGCGGGCCGCGGATGTCGTCCTCGACGATCCGGCGGCGGATCGCCGCCACCTGCTCCAGCGACAGTTCGCGCGCCAGCACCACCGTGTCGGCCCACTGGGCGTAGAAGCGCACCGCCTCGGAGTTCGAGATGTTGCTCTGGGTCGAGATGTGCACCTCCTGCCCGATCCGGCGGGCGTAAAGGATCGCCGCCATGTCCGAGGCGATCACGGCGTCGACGCCCTCCTTTTTGGCGCGGTCGATCACGGCGTGCACGTCGGCGATCTCGTCTTCGTAGACGATCGTGTTGACCGTCAGGTAGGTCTTCACCCCGGCCTTGCGGGCCGAGGCGACGATCCGTCCCAGGTCGTCGAGCGTGAAGTTGGCCGCCGAGGCCGAACGCATGTTGAGTTTCCCGACGCCGAAATAGACGGCGTCGGCCCCGGCCCGGATGGCGGCCGCGAGCGATTCGTAACTCCCGACGGGAGCCATTATTTCAATGTCGGAGCGTTTCATCGTTCAGTTTTTCCGGTCCATCAGGCTCATGGCGTAGTCGCGCATGCGCTGCGTCCGCGAAGGGGCCACCGAAAGGGTGTCGAGGATCGACAGCGCACGTTCGAAACGCAGCTGGATCTGCTGCTCGGTCAGGCGCGGCACGTCCAGTCGGTCGTAGATCGACTTCACCTTGCCGATCTTCTCGGCGTCGGAGAGCGCCGGGTCGCGGTAGGCCGTGCGCAGCATCTCGCGCGTCGCCTCGTCGGCATGGCTCATCGCCGTGATCATCAGGTAGGTCTTCTTGCCTTCGAGGATGTCGCCCCCGATGGCTTTGCCCAGCCGCTGGTCGCCGTAGCTGTCCAGCAGGTCGTCCTGCAACTGGAACGCCAGCCCCAGCTCGACGGCGAAGCGCCGCAGGCGGCGGCGGTCCTCGTCCGAAGCGCCGCCCAGCATCGCGCCGATCACGACCGATCCGGCCAGCAGCACCGAGGTCTTCAACTCGATCATGTGCATGTATTCGACCACCGAGACCTTGGGTTTCTGTTCGAAATCCATGTCGTACTGCTGTCCTTCGCACACCTCGAGCGCCATGGTGTTGAAGGTCGAGAGCACCTGCGGCAGCAGGTTGGCCGGGACGCTGCTCAACAGGCGGTAGGCGTAGATCATCATGGCGTCGCCCGAGAGGATGGCCACGTTCTGCCCCCATTTGGCATGGACCGAGGGCTTGCCCCGGCGCACGGCGGCGTTGTCCATGATGTCGTCGTGCAGCAGCGTGAAGTTGTGGAACACCTCGACGGCCGCAGCTGCGGGCAGCGCCTGCTTCACGTCGTCGGAGAAGATGCCGCAGGAGAGCGTCAGCAGCATGGGGCGGAGGCGTTTGCCGCCCCCGGCGAGCGAATAGCCGATCGGGGCGTATAGGAGTTCCGGTTCGGCCGGAAATTCGGTCTGGGCGAGGTAATTTTCGATGGCGGAGAGCATCTGCTCGTTGGTCTGCATAGTCTTGAATGGTACTTTTGGGTCGGAAACTGTCCCAAAAATAGGAAAAAACTTTGGAGTAGCCGAATTTTCGATTAACTTTGACAGGATAAAACTAACTTTTAACCTGAAACACGATATGAAAAAACTCGCGATCGGCGTGGACATCGGCGGCATCAACACCGCTTTCGGCCTCGTGGATGAAAACGGCGACCTCTATGCCGAATCGGTCATCTCGACCAAGAAGTACCCTTATGTTGACGACTATCCGGCTTATGTCGAGGACCTTTGCGACTCGATGCGCGCTCTGGCGCAGAGCCTTTCGTTCGAGTACGAACTGACGGGCATCGGCATCGGCGCGCCCAATGCCAACTACCACAAGGGCACGATCGAAACCCCTGCGAACCTTTGGAAGTTTAAGGAGGGCGACCCCAATCCCGACGAGTCGCGCCGCGTGTTCCCGCTGGCGGACGATATTTCGAAGTGTTTCGGCGGCGTGAAGACGCTCATTACCAACGACGCCAACGCGGCGACGATCGGCGAGATGATTTACGGCAACGCCAAGGGCATGCGCGATTTCATTATGATCACCCTCGGCACGGGGCTCGGTTCGGGATTCGTCGCCAACGGCGAGATGGTCTACGGCCACGACGGCTTCGCCGGCGAGTTCGGCCACGTGATCGTCGAGCGCAACGGCCGTGAGTGCGGCTGCGGGCGCAGGGGCTGTCTGGAGACCTACGTGTCGGCGACGGGCATCAAGCGCACGGCGTTCGAGCTGATGGCGAAGATGAACGCCCCCAGCAAACTGCGCAGCATCGCCTTCGACGACTTCGACGCCTCGATGATCTCGGCCGCCGCCGAGCAGGGCGATCCCATTGCGCTGGAGGCGTTCCGCTATACGGGCGAAATGCTGGGCCGCGCGCTGGCCGACGTGGTGACGGTGACCTCGCCCCAGGCCATTTTCCTCTTCGGCGGACTTTCGAAGGCCGGCAAGCTGATCTTCGAACCGACGCAGTGGTACATGGAGGAGAACATGCTCTTCGTCTTCAAGAACAAGGTGAAACTGCTTCCCAGCGGCATTCAGGGCAAGAATGCCGCCATCCTCGGCGCCTCGGCGCTGATCTGGCAGGAAGCCGCCAAATAGCCGGATACGGCTTGTGCCGCAAGGGCGAAGTTTCCGGACTTCGCCCTTTTTTGAAAACCGAAAACTTTAAATTCACAGCAATGAAACGTTTCTTTCTTCTGACCGTCGCGCTGCTGACGGTCTGGGCCGCGGCCGCACAGATGCGGTTCGTGGACGCCACCGAGTTGAACCTCATCGGCAAGGCCCTGCCGACGCCGCATCCCTACCACCGGATCGACACGGTCGCCTACAAGGGCTTCACCAAGGGCGAGAACCAGCAGGTGCGCTGCTCGGCGGGTCTCGCGCTGGTCTTCAAAACCAACTCCACGCGCATCGACCTGGAGCCGCAGTACACCTCGTTCGTCTACGCGGGGGCAAGCACCCCGCGGGTCGCTTCGGAGGGTTTCGACCTCTACATCCGCAAGGACGGCGAGTGGCTTTACGCCGCGTCGCGCGCCCCGAAGAAACGCGGCGAGGCCTACACGATGATCAGCCGCATGGACTCTTCGGAGAAGGAGTGCCTGTTGTACCTGCCCAATTACAGCGAGCTGACGTCGCTCCGCGTCGGGGTGGACGAGGGGGCGACGATCACCCCGATGGAGAATCCCTTCCGGCATAAGATCGTGATCTTCGGGTCGAGTTTCACGCACGGCGTCAGCACCAGCCGCGCGGGCATGAGCTACCCGATGCAGATCGGCCGCAACACGGGCCTCTGCTTTTGCAGCATCGCGTGCAGCGGCAACTGCAAGCTGCAACCCTATTTCGCCGACTACCTCGGCGACGTAAAGGACGCCGACGCGATGGTTTTCGACGCCTTTTCGAATCCCGACGCGAAGATGATCGAAGAGCGGCTGATTCCCTTCATCGAACGCATCCGCGCGAAGCTGCCTTCGACGCCGCTGATCTTCGTGCAGACGATCTACCGCGAGAGCGGCAATTTCGACCTCCGTTCCCGCAAAATCGAAGAGGACAAGCGCGACATGGCCCGTCGGCAGATGGCCGAAGCCATGAAGCGTTTCGACAACGTCTATTTCGTCGACAAGGCGGACCTCACGGGAACGGACCACGTGACCTCGGCCGACGGCACGCACCCTTCGGATCTGGGCTATTGGCGCTGGGCGCAGAACCTCCAGCCCGAGTTGCTGAAGGTATTCAGGAAGTGCGGCATCCGCTGATACGGCGGGTTTTGCCGGAAACAAGAGGAGGAGGCTCGCAACGAGCCTCCTCCTCTTGTTTTGCACGTGTCGGAATCGCTTTTGCTGCGACACCTTGAACCCGTCGGTCCGCAGGCGGCAGTCGGTCTCTTCGCCGACCGGCGTCGGCCGGGTGTCGCGGGGCGCTCCCGCGGCGGTTGCGGCGGTTGCGGCGGTTGCGGCGGTTGCGGCGGTTGCGACGGTTGCGACGGTTGTGACGGTTGTGACGGTTGTGACGTTGCGGCGCCGCAACGTCGCAATGCGGTCCGCTCCGGAAGTTCTCCGCTCCGGCGGTCCGGGATGGTCCGGCGGGCGGCTCTGAAGCGAAAAAGCCGGACGACACGACTGTCGCCCGGCTTATGAACGGAGGTGCGCCGACGTTATTTCATCACCACCTGCGTCTGGCCGATCAGGCGGCCTTCGCAGTAGAGCTGTATCTGGTAGGTTCCGGCGGCGAATCCCGTCGAGTTGTAGTAGATGCCCACTTCGAGGTCCTGGTTCTGGTAGTCGACCTCGCGCATGGCCGAGTAGCTCAACCGTTCGCCCTCGAATTCGAAGGTCGGCATGGCCTCGGTGGTCAGCACGTAGCCGTCGGGCGAGGTGATGCGCACGTAGACGGCCTTGTTGCCCGGGGTGGCCAGCTCGTTGGCCGCGAGCACGAAGTCGACGCGCAGGCGTGCGGCGTTCTTGACCCGCGAAACGGGCTTGCTGCGGTCGTTGAGCGCCGAGAGGCGGATGTCGCGGGCGCGGAGCACCGAACCCACCTTGACCTTGTTGTCCAGTTCGGCGGCCTTCTCTTCGGCCATGTCGGCGCGCAGCTTGGCCGACGAAATCTCCTTGCGGAAGCCGACGTTCTCCTTGATGAGCTTTTTGTTGAGCGTATTGAGCGAGTCGATCTGCTTCACGTAACCTTTCATAATCGTGCGCAGCGTGCCGACCTCCTTTTCATACTGTTTGATCTTCGCGAGGTTCCACGAACGCTCCTTCTTGAGGCGCGTCATCAGCGAGTCGGCGCGTTCGCGTTCGAGGGTCAGCCCGGCCGAAATCGAGTCGTTCGAGATGCGCAGCCCGTCGTAGTCGGTCATCAGCCGCCCCAGGTCGTTCTGGATCGAGTCGCGGTCGGCCTGCAACAGCTCGTTGTCGAGCATCTGCTGGCGGTGGATGCTGAAGTAGAGCACCGAAAGCGCAGCCAGGATCACCGAGAGGATGATGATGACGATGCGGTAGCCGCGGATGGATTTGCCCGCATCGGGCTGCGGGGTGGTGTAGTCGTCGTCTTCGAATTCCGAAGGATCGTATCCCTGTTTGTTTTCCATAGTGATCCGTTTTTATTACAAAGATAGTACGAACCGGGGTGCAACGCAAATTTATTTGCTATGCCGGGAGCGCCTATCCAGGCAGGTGGTTATCTTTGGCAAAGATAGGAAAAAATATGAAAATCCAATGCGGGATAATGACATAACCTTATTGTTTTCGGTCTCGTCCGATGATGGTCTCGTAGTTTCCGGCGGGTTCGAACCCCATCAGCAGCGGTCGGGGGCGGGTGGTGTCGAAACGCTCGCCGATCAGGCTGCGCGCCGGGTCGTACCATCGGCATCGGATACCCGCCAGGTCCAGCAATAGATGGGAAAGGTCGTCCGCCGAGAACGGCCGGTCGAGCGCCCCGGCGACCTGTGCCGCTACATCGGGGCGGTTGCGGCGGTAGGTGTCGGACATCCAGATCATAAACGGGATTTCGAACTGGTATTTGCAGACCTCGGGGGTGAGCGGCAGGTCGTGCGAGCGGCAGAAGAAATCGCGGTAGTCGTAGACCTCTTCGCCGTGGTCGGAGAGGTAAACAGCGATGGCGTCGCGGTCGGTAAAACGTGCCAGGATCGCATCGACGACCTGGTCGTTGTAGCGGGTAGCGTTGTCGTAGTCCGCGACGACCTGGCGTTCCTGCTGCGTCAAATCCTCGCGGCGAATATCCCCGGGCGTGAAATACGCCTCCTCCTTGGGGTAGCGGTCGGAATAGCTGACGTGCTGTCCCATTAGGTGGAAGACGACCAGTTCGGGGGTGTCGTCACGGGAGGTGAGCCGGTCGTAGTCGTCGAGCAATTCCAGGTCGTAGGGATGGCGGTTCTCATTGTGGACCGTGAACAGGAGCGGTGTGCTGCGGGCATTGAAAAGCGCTTTCAGTCCGAGATCGTGGTAATCATAGTCGTTTCCGGCGGCCTGGTTGTCCAGGTGACAGGTGGTGTATCCGGCTTTTTTGAAGAGGGCCGGGAAAAGGGGGCTGTCTTTCCAGGACTGTCCGGAGCCGAGGCTTGCAGGCGAAAAGAGGTTTGACAGCACGGACGTGGTCAGATTCGCCGGGGAAACGACATCCCGGAAAACGAAGAGTTCGCCCCGCCGAAGCCGCTCTTCGAGCCGGGGGTTGGTCGGCAGCGGATAACCGTAAAGGCTCGAATGGTGCTTGCTGAACGACTCTCCGATAATGATGACGATGCAGGGCGAGCGGAAAGAGCAACTCTCTATTTCGACCGATTCGAGCGTGCGGAGCAGTTGCTCTGCGTTTTCGGCGGAGAACTCATGCCGAAACCAGAAGAGCGATGTGTGAAGCCGTTCGAAGGGGGTGAGGGTTGCGGTTTGGCACATCATCTCTCCCGGAAAATCGCCGGTCCGGGTGAGCGCATACTGAAAGTGCAGCCGGCTGACATAGAAGGCGCCGCTGCCGGCCAGCAGGAATAGGAGCGATATGCGTACCTTGCGGCTGTGCAGTTCGAACCGAATCTTCCGGTGTTCCGCCAGCAGATACCCTGCGGTCAGCAGGACGCATGCGGCGGCCGGAAGCAGGAATGCCGGAGTCGTACAGTAGGTTTTCAGAAATTCGAGGCTTTCGCGTCCGTCCGTTTCCCAGAGAAGCTGGATGACGGAGAACGAAAAGGGCGTTCCGAAACGGATCAGCAGAAAACTTTCAGCCAGCGAGAGGAGGCCGAGGTACGACAGGACAAACACGCGATAGATCGCTTCGGCGATCCGGACTGCGAGAATCTCCCCCCCCCTGTCGTGCTGTCGCAGGCATAGCGGCAGTACCAGCAGCCAGGCCCGGAAGAGGGACAGCAGGGTTCCGTAGAACAGGTTTCTTCCGGGCACGAACGACATTTCGTTCAGGAAGAAACGAATGATGTCCGGGACCAGCGGCAGGAGTGCCGTGAGGACCAGAAATGCCGGGTACTCGCCGAAAGGCCGCACGAGAAACGCGGCAATATGTTTTGCGAAACAGGAGGTTGCGGAGCGTTGCATGGAACAGTGACGTTTTTCTCCGCAAAGATAGGGAAAATTTCCCGTGTGCCCGATGAAAATCCGGCGTCTATTTCATCAGGCTCGACACCGGGTATTTAAGTCCCTTGTAGCCCGAAATGTAGGCGTTGATGCTGCCGATCTTGACCGGCGATTCGATGTAGAGGGGGATTTTGTTGTCGTCGTCCGAAATCCAGATCGTGAAGATCGTGCCGTCGGTGAACGAGTAGCCTTCGGTCGTCCCTAACTGGCACTCGAACTTGAGCGTGCGGAAACGCCCCATGTTGCGGATCTTCTTGTTTTCGCGCCCCAGGTAGCGGTAGTGCAGGTGGCGGATGGTGTCTTGCAGGACCATTTGAAGCGTCGCCGGCTCACCGACGCGGAAATTCTCCGCTTGGGCCGACCGCAGGTTGAAGAAGAGCGCGATGGGGTCCATGCTCTCGGCCGTCAGGGCCATCTGCTTCTCGCTGAAGGGGTTTTTGCGGCTCCGCCAGCGGGTGTGGATGGTCGAGTCGGGCCAGATGTAGGTGTAGTAACTCTGGAAGGTGTAGTCGCCTTCGCGGATGTCGCTCTCGAAGCGCACGGGGCGCAGCGACGCGGTGTCGATCCACACGGTGTAGACATCCTCCAGGTTGAAGAACCAGCGGTAGGTGGGCAGCGTGCGCCCTGCGCCTTCGACCTTGTAGTAGGACTTGCCGTCGGCCGTATCTTCCGAGGTCTTGACCTCCACGGTCCCGACCTCCGTATTGGGGAACATCTTGGCCTTGTAGCTCACGCGGTAGAAGAGCTGTTCGCCCGGATGGTAGAGCTGCGCGGCGAGGGGCGAGAGGACGCCGAGCAGGAATATGGTGAATAGAAACCGTTTCATCGGACAGGGTTTTAATGGGTTAACGTTTTTTCGGGACGGAATATTACGAAATGCGTGAAAAATCAATCTCTTCGCGGCCCGAGTAGCGTCGCCGCAGAGCTTCGAGACCCCGGTTCTGCGGGTGCGCCAACGCCGGGTCCGCGGCGAGTATTTCTGCGGCCGCCTCGCGCGAGACGGTGAGTATCTGCACGTCGGCCGTGGGGCTGGCGATCTTCAGATCAAATGCCATGCCGCTCTGCAACGTGCCGTTGATGTCCCCCGCGCCCCGCAGCTTGAGGTCGAGTTCCGCCAGGCGGAACCCGTCGTTGGTCTCGCACATCGCTTCGAGCCGCGCCCGCGACTCGCGCGAGAGTTTTTCGCCCGACATCAGGATGCAGTAGGACTGCTCGCCGCCGCGGCCCACGCGCCCGCGCAGCTGGTGGAGCTGCGAAAGCCCGAAACGCTCGGCCGACTCGATGACCATGACCGTCGCGTTGGGCACGTCGACGCCCACCTCGATCACCGACGTGGCCACGAGAATGTGGGCTTCGCCCTGTTTGAACTGGCGCATCGACTCCTCCTTGTCGGCGGGCTTCATCTTGCCGTGGCAGATCGCCGTGACGTACTGCGGCAGCGGGAAGTCGCGCGAGATGGCTTCGTAGCCGTCGGTGAGGTCCTTGTAGTCCATCGCCTCCGACTCCTTGATGAGCGGATAGACGACGTAGACCTGCCGCCCTTTGGCGATCTCCTGCCGCATGAAGCCGAACAATTTGAGCCGCGCGGCGTCGGTGTAGTGGAATGTCTTGATGGGCCGCCGTCCCGGAGGCAGCTCGTCGATCACCGACACGTCGAGATCGCCGTAGAGGGTCATCGCCAGCGTGCGGGGGATCGGCGTGGCGGTCATCACGAGGATATGGGGCGGCTGGAGGTTCTTGGTCCAGAGCCGCGCGCGCTGCTCGACGCCGAAGCGGTGCTGTTCGTCGATCACGACGAAGCCCAGGTTCGAGAACTGCACGCGGTCCTCGATCAGCGCGTGCGTGCCGATGAGTATGTCCACTTCGCCCGAGGCGATGCCTTCGAGCGAAGCCCGGCGTTCCCTGGCCTTCGAGGCGCCGGTCAGGACGGCCACCTTCACGTCCATTCCGTCGAGCATCTTGCAGACGGTGGCGTAGTGCTGGCGGGCGAGGATTTCCGTCGGGGCCATCATGCAGGCCTGGAAGCCGTTGTCCACCGCGAGCAGCATCGACATCAGCGCCACGAGGGTCTTGCCGCTGCCCACGTCGCCCTGAAGCAGGCGGTTCATCTGGAACCCCGTCACGGTGTCCCGGCGGATCTCCCTGATGACCCGTTTCTGCGCCCCGGTGAGCGGGAAGGGGAGTTTTTCGGTGTAGAAGGTGTTGAACACGCCCCCGACCCGGGTGAAGAGGAAGCCGTTGCTTTTCGCGAGGCGTTCGGTGCGCCGCTGCTGGATGTTGAGCTGTACGCCCAGCAGTTCGTCGAACTTCAGCCGGTACTGCGCTTGCCGCAGGGCCTCCTGCGATTGCGGGAAGTGGATATTGTAGATGGCGTCGCGCAGGCCGATCAGTCCGTACCGGGTGCGCACGGCCTCGGGAAGCGGGTCCGCGATGCGGTCCTTCACGAGCGTCCAGGCGTTGCAGATGATCTGGTACATGCCCTTCGCACCCAGCACATTGCCCAGCTTCTCGGTCGAGGGATAGATGCCCTGCATGCCGCTTTCGGCCTTGCGCGAGAGGGCCTGCTCCATGGTTTCCAGCTCGGGATGGGCGACCGACAGTTCGCCGCGGTAGAACGACGGGCGGCCGAAGACGAGGTATTCGCGTCCGACCTCGATCCGTTTCTCGATCCACTTGACGCCCTGAAACCACACCAGCTCGGCCTGTCCCGTGGGGTCCTGCGCGAAGGCCGTGAAGCGGCGTTTGCGCCCTGTTCCGGCATAGGCGACGCCCGTTATGCGGGCGCGGAACTGGACGTAGGACAGGCCTGCGGCCTCGGTGATCTCCGAGATACGGTAGATGCGTGTGCGGTCGATATAGCGGAACGGATAGTGGCTGAGCATGTCGCCCAGCGTGCGGATGCCCAGCTCCCGTTCGAGGAGTTTTGCCCGGGCCTCGCCGACGCCCGCTACGAATTTGATGTCGTTATCGAGTGTATCCACCCGGCAAATATAGTGAAAGTAGAGCGCAATGCCAAACTTGTTTGGGCATTGCCGAGACGCATCCTATGTTCTGTAAATATAGTGAAAGCCGGGCGCAATGCCAAACTTGTTTGGGCATTGGCGGGGTGCGTTTTTCCGTCCCGGGAGACGTGCTGGTCGGGAGCAGGGGCTACTCCTTCTCCTCGAGGGCGATGTCGACGCCCGATTTGGCGAATGCCCCTTGATCCCAGTCGCCGTCTCCTTTGGCCGTGCGTTCGGCCTCGGTGAATTCGATGTCGACGGTCTTTGCGGCGAAGTCGCCGCCGTTGGCCGGGCCGTCGGTGTCGGTGAAGGTGACTCTTGCCGTGTTGCCGACTCCCTTGCCCGAAAGATCATAGGTTCCGTCGGCTGCGGTCGTCGCCTCCGGTGTCGGCAGGTAGGCGTTGCTCCGGACCTCGATGCCCTTGATCGGCCGTCCGGCCTTGTCGGTCACCTTGCCCTTGATCTTGTAGTTGTTGTACGGGACCCCGTACATAGATACCACCTTCGGTTGATCTTCCTCGTTGTTGCATGCCGTTGCAAATCCGAGCAGCGCGGCGGCTGCCAGCAGTAGTTTCTCTTTCATGGCGTTCGCATTTTAGAGATGTTCCGAAATATAACGATTATTTCGCCGTTCGCCAAATCGTTGCTATCTTTGTACACTGTACCGGCTGTCGAGAGCGTTCATTTTGCCGCTGCTTCCTGAATCCGTTGCGGGGTGATAACGGCTCTCGGTAGTGGGAGGCGGTACGTTGTACTGCTGTCCGATGCGTACGCCATCTCCCTCCCTGGGGGAGGGCTGGGGTGGGGTCGGATTTGTAAACGTCGCCGAAGGCGGCGATAACGCCGCCCGACAGCGGAAAGTGATGTGAGAAAGTGCGTAATTACCTAATTGATAAACCGATGAATCTTTCGAAATTCATGCGCCGGACAACGTGCGAAGTGCGCATCGGGCGGACGACGATCGGCGGCGGGCATCCCGTCGCCTGCCAGTCGATGACCAATACCGACACCAACGACACCGCCGCGAGCGTGGCCCAGATCGAGCGGATCGACCGCGCCGGGGGAAAGATCGTGCGCCTTACGGCGCAAGGACGGCGCGAAGGTGAAAATCTGGAAAACATCGTCCGGCAGCTGCGTGCCGACGGTTTCCGGACAGCCGTTGTGGCCGACATCCACTTCGTGCCCGAGGTCGCGGCCATCGCCGCCAGGTATGTGGACAAGGTGCGTGTCAATCCGGGAAATTACCGCCTCGACCGCGGTGATCTTCAGGCGCTGATCGCGCAGTGCCGCGAGCGGGGCGTCGCCCTGCGCGTCGGCGTCAACCACGGGTCGCTGGCGAAGCGCGTTTTCGACGAGTGGGGCGACACGCCCCAGGGCATGGTGGTCTCGGCCATGGAGTTTTTGCGGGTGTGCCGGGAGTGCGATTTCGATCAGGTGGTGGTCTCGATGAAGTCGTCGAACACGCGCGTCATGGTCGCCGCCTACCGTCTGCTGGTCGAGGCGATGGATGCCGAAGATATGCACTATCCGATCCATCTGGGCGTCACCGAGGCCGGGAACGGCATCGAGGGGCGCGTGAAGAGCGCCGTGGGCATCGGGGCGCTGATGGCCGACGGCATCGGCGACACGATCCGCGTCTCGCTGACCGAGGCCCCCGAAAATGAAATCCCCGTGGCGCAGCTGTTGGTCGAACACTTTGCCGACCGTCCCGGCGAGTTCGAGGTGCTCCATCCCGAGCGTTACTTCCCGACCGAATACCGCCGCCGTTCGAAGGTGACGGTTCCCGTCGTGCACACCGAGCCGCTGGAGGGTTTCCGGGTGCTCGAAGCCCTTTCGGGCAACCCGACGGCCGAGTTGCGCGCCGCGATCCTGAATCTCGACATCCCCGACGAACCGGTGGTCGTGAAACGCCGCTACGAAGAGCGTTCGCTGGAGACGCTCGCCGTGAAGGCCGCCGCCGACCTGGGACCGCTGCTGCTCGACGGCCTGGCCGACGGCATCTGGATCGACGCTCCGGGATTTGCCGAAAGCGAAATCCGCGACATCGAGCTGATGATCCTGCAAGCTGCGCGCGTGCGTTTTTCACACACCGAATACATCGCCTGCCCTTCGTGCGGGCGCACGCTCTACGACATCGAGAAGGCCCTCGCCGACATCAAGGCCCGCACGTCGCACCTGAAAAACCTCCGCATCGGCGTGATGGGCTGCATCGTCAACGGTCCCGGCGAGATGGCCGACGCCGACTACGGTTACGTGGGCGCCGGACCGGGCCGCATCACCCTCTACAAGGGCCGCACGGTCGTCGAGCGCAACATTCCGCAGGAGGAGGCCCTCGACCGGCTGGTGGAGCTGATCAAAAAGAACGGGGACTGGACGCCCGCCTAAACCCCGCCGGCGTAAGACGCCGGTTTTAAGAGGCGGCAGGAAGCTTCGTTCTGCTTCCGCTCCTGTTCTGCGCTCACACGCATAAAAACGGTGTTTTGCGTCGGCAGGCCGCAGCTCCGTCCTGCGGAGGTCTGCTATTGCGCGTCGCTCCATAGCAAAGCCCTGCGCGCTGCCGCCCGCCCGAGAGGCGGGGTTCACCCGATTCGACCGCTTCGTTTCAGGTGATTTTTAATTTTGAATTTTTATTTATGTCTACTATACTGCCTCTTGCATACCTTCCTTCGGTGGAGTATTTCACGCACCTCCTGCGCGGCGGCTGCGTCGTGGACCTCGGCGAGCACTTCGTGAAGCGTTCCGAACGCAACCGTGCGCGGATACTGGCCTCGGACGGCGTGATGGAGCTGACCGTGCATGTCCGCAACGCCAACCGTCCCCGGCAGCCCGTGCGCGACGTGCGTCTCGACTATTCCAAACGCTGGCAGCACCAGCATTGGGGCGCGCTGGTGGCCTCCTACCGCTCGTCGCCCTATTTCGATTTCTACGCCGGACGGTTCGAGCCTTTCTACCGCCGGGAGTGGGAGTTCCTCGCCGATTACAATCTGGGTCTGCTGGAGGTGTTGTGTTCGCTGGCCGGAGTGCCGATGCCCGAACTCTCCCGGACGTATGTCGAGGCGGCCCCCGGAGACCTCGACCTGCGCCCCAAACGCAAAGAAGGCCCGGCGCTGATCGCCGAGCCTTATTTCCAGGTCTTCTCCGAAAGGATGCCTTTCGTCCCTAATTTGTCGTTTGCGGACCTGCTGTTCGCCGAAGGACCTGCGTCCGTTTCGGTTTTAGGACGTTGCCGACAAGGATAGTCACGCTGTCGCGCAGATCCCCCGCCGCCGCTTTCACCTCAATCATCCCGTGTATGGCCACCGAATCGGACCGGTACTGGAAGGGGGCGTATTCGCTCATCGCCAGCGTGTCCCGGCCGACGATGAGCGTCGGCGTCCCGGCCGACGAGTAGACGCGGAACGCCTGCTTCTCATAATCGCGCAGACGCCGCCGTTTGTCGACGATATGCAGCGTCGGCTCTGCGCCGTTCCACATCGCCTTGTACAGATAGTAGGCGTCCTTTTTCTCGCGGCGGTTGAGCGTCACGAGGCCTGCGCCGTTGATCCCGTAGGGACGGCGCGAGGAGCCGTAGTCGAACATGTTGTCGATCCACGCGCCCCAGAACAGCGAGTCGTTTTGCAGGTTTTTGGCATACTCCTCGTGGAAACGCGTCTGCTTCTCCTCGGGCATCCAGTTCGAACGAGGCTCGGACTGCGCCGTGTAGCTCTTGTGTCCGAGGAATCCGCTGCCGCCGTAGCAGACGCCCGAACGCAGGTGGGACCAGTTTTTTTGCAGCTGGTCGCGCCATACGATCACGTCATCGGTCGAGCCGCGCCGCCAGCCGACGTCCTGCTGCCAGACGATCAGGTCGGTGATGAAATTGATGTCGCCGTTCTGGTCGCTGCAAGCGACCGTCGGGCGCGAGGGGTCCATCGTGCGGGCCGTCTCGTTCAGCCGCCGGATGTAGGGCGTCACGTCGTCGCCGCGCATCCAGAGACGCGAGAAGATACCCCACATCACCACCGACGGGTGGTTGATGTTCTGGGCTACGATCTCCTGCAACTGGTCCAGTCCGTTCTGTTCGAAGGCGGGCGTGGCGAAATAGGAGACGTCGCCCAGGAACGACGAGCGGTGCAGCGGAGCGTCGATCCAGACGAGCATTCCCTGTTCGTCGCAACGGTCGTAGAGGTACTGCGCGTGCGGCATTACCGCCGAGCGCAGGGCGTTGGCTCCCATCGTGCGGATGATCCGCAGGTCGGCGTCGTAATCCTCCGGAGTCAGCGTGCCGCCCGAAAGGGCGTTGTCGTGGTAGAGCGTGACGCCGCGGACGGGGGTGCGTTCTCCGTTGATCGTCAGCCCTTCGGCCGTGCTGGCGCCGATCGAGCGGAAGCCCGTGCGGACGGTGACGCGGTCGGTGATGCTGTCCTCGCCGATGGAGGCCGTCACGGTGTAGAGCGCCGGGTCGCGCAGGCTCCACAGCGTCGGATTGTCCACCGAGAAGGCCACGGAGACGGGTTTGCCGTCGAGGCGCGCCTTCTGGCGTTTCGAGAAGACCCGCTCTCCCCGCGGACTGGTGATGTCGACGTTCAGCGTGCAGCTGTTGTCGCCCTTCGAGGTGATGTGCACCTCGATCTCGCCCTCGACCTTTTCGGGACCGACCGTCTGCGGGTGTACGAGCACGCCGTCCGACCCGAGGTAGAGCGGCGAAATGGCCGTGCGCTCGGTGAGGATCAGTTCCGCCTCGCGGTAGATGCCGCCGTAGAGGTTCATGTCGGTCGAGGTGGGCAGCACGTCGTCGCGGCTGCTGTTGCTGACCACCATGAGCATCGAGTTGTCGCTTCCGAAACGGATTTTGTCGGTGATTTCGAACGTGAAGGCCGTGGCGCCGCCGCGGTGCGTGCCGACGTGATAGCCGTTGACGAAGAGGTCGGCGACCGACTGTACGCCGTAGAATTTCACGAAAAGGCGTTTCGAAGCCCATTCGACGGGGATATACATGCCGTTCTGGTAGCTGCCCGTGGTTTCGAGCCAGTAGCCCTGGGCCAGCGGATCGGTGTTCCAGCTGTGGGGCAGGGTTACGTGGCGGGCGTTGTCGGAGGTTTTCTCCGACTTGAAGAAAAAGCGCCACCCTTCGTTGATCGGGAAGACCTCGCGGGCGCTGGCCGTCATTGCGACGACGTTCAGCAGCAGGAGAATCGTTAGGTATCTTTTCATGGCAGAGCTGGTTAAATGCTGTATGATGCAAAGATAGTGCAAGCCGGGTGCAGAACCAAGCGTTGCTTGGGGTTTGCCGTGGCGCCGCCTATCCGTGCGGGGGGTTATCTTTGGCAAAGATAATACAAGCCGGGCTGAAAATCAAACTTATCTGTCTTTGCCGTTGCGCCGTTTGTGTTCCGAAGGGGAAATGCCAGCCGGGCGCAAAGCCGGAACGGGGTCCGGTTTTACGCCCGGCGGGCATCGGGGCGGCAGGTACGAAAAAATGGCGGACCGCGCCTCTTCGGTCCGCCAAAAAGCAGGGGATGGGTGTGAAACTTGTTAACTAAAAAACAACTCCTTGGGGGGCATCCCCTGCCGAGGATCGCTTTTGCGGAGCCGGCACAGCCGGTTGCCGTGCCGGACCGCGAAGCGTGTGAACTTTAGCGTTTGATGGTAATCGTCATCTCCTCGCCCGTGATCTCGCCGTACTGGTAGGTGAAGCTCGGCGTTACCTTGATGATGATGTCCTTCAGCAGCGTGGCGCTGTTGTTCTCGTAGGTCAGCGTATTGTCTGTGATTTTGATATATGCGGAAGCATCCTTGTCGCTGGCAGGGGTATCGGCATACTCGGCCGATTTCATCTTGAATACGATACCGGCGGTATTTTTCGCTGCTTCGGGTTTTGCCTGGAATACGTCGTAGGCCGTCTTGCCGTCGCCTACCGTAACGGCTTCCCAGGCCTTCGTGTCTTTGTTGTATTCGATCCACGACTTACCGTCGGCGTCGATCAACTGGAGGTTTTCGAACATATTGGCCGTAGTCGCCTCGTTGGTCTTGTAAGCGACCTCGATAGCCTTGGTCTGTGCCAGCGTCTTGATCGGGGTCTGGATCTCCACGCGCAGCGGCAGGGAAGCTACCTGGATGTTCGTGTCCTTGATCTTAACGACAGCCTTGATGTCGACATAGTTGCGGTTTGCTGCGCTCCAGTCGAGTTTGTCGCCCTTGACGACGGCGTATTTGTCGCCCTTGTTCGGTTTGTCGTCTTTGGAGGTCACTTCGAACGTAAAGTCGTACTTCTCGGCGTCCACCTCGTTGAAGTAGGTCGGCAGTGTGATGTTGGGCCACTCCCAGAGGTTGGTCGTCCCGTTGACCAGACCTTCGACTACGGTCGTCTTCACGCCTGCGATCTCGGTTACGTGTCCGACATTGTACCTCAAGTCGAAGTCGGGGATCGTGACATTGTAGTTGAACGTTACGGAAATCTTCTGGCCGTACCAGGTCGTCCATTCGGCTTTCTGCTCGAACTTGTCCTTCGTCGCGGTGATGTCCTTGGCATTCAGCACGCCCTTCAGGGTCGATGCGGTGACGGTCATTGCCGTGCCGTTGGTGTTCTCGATCACCGTGCCCTTCTCATTTGCTTTGTTGAAGAGTTTCGTTACGCCTGCGGGCGTTGCGGGATCGGTCGTAGCTGCGAAGATAGCCTCGGCGAACTCCGCTTCGCTGGCGAATCCGGCCTTGTTGGCTGTGTAAACGTCCTTCCACGTCTTGCTGACGCTCTTCGTCTCGTAGCCGATGGCGTTGTCGACGATGTAGTTGACGGGCGCCGGGGCGGCTCCGAAGGCGATCTGGCCCTTCAGTTTGTAGTCGACGTTCTGGTATACATAGACATACTCGATGTCATAGGCCTTGCCCCACTCGTATGCATCTGCCTGAACGGAGGCTTTCACGCCCATGGCGATCTGGCTGGCGAATGCGGTGAATCGGATGCCGAGATCGTTGTCGACCTCCTTGCCGGCGACCTTGACCGTCGAACGGTCCGTGTCGAGGTTGCCCAGCGTGATAATATCCTCGATGGTGACCTCCTTCGGCAGGTCTATGTCGTTCGCCAAAGCGATTTCGCCGAAGATGTTATCGGAGATTTCCGGAGTGGCGGTCTGCCCGGCGATGCCGTTCTTGACGAACGCATAGCTCCATGCCAGCGGTTTGGGAGTCTCCTTGAAGGTGAAGGTCGCGCCGGCCTGGTTGGTGATGATGTAGGTCTGCGGCGCCTCGATCGTTGCCGTCGTGGCTTTCCCGTCGACGTTGATCACGATTTTGTGTGCGCATACGACGTTCTTGCCTACGTCGCCGGAAACGCCTGCTGCACGGAAGTCCACCGTAGCGAGTTTCGTGTCGTAAACGAGTTTCGAGTTGTCGACGCGCAGGATGAATTTGCCGATCTCGGTTTTGTCCGTAATCTCGGCCGACTGGCTGGGGTCGGCGTAGTATTTGGGCGTTACGGTGTAAGCGCCGATGCTGATTTTCGAGCCAAGCAGTTTGTTGACGTTGTCCAGCGTCATCAGGGTCTTGCCTCCGTCGAGCGAAGCCAGCAGCTGCGTATTCTCCAGCAGCGTCTTCTTGCTGACGGCCTGCTTGTTGAACGGCATTTCGATGGTGGCGTAGTCGTAGGCGACCGGCTCCTCGTCCTTGGTGTAAACGCCGAGTTCGATCTCTTGGGCCTCGTCGGGCATGATGCTGGCGAAGTTCGACAGCACGTTGTTCGTTACCTCCGAGGCGGTTTCGTCCTCGGCGCCGGTTCCGGGATTCACGGTGTTCTCGATCGAAAGGGCCAGCGTGATCCATTTCTCCTCTTTCTCGTAAAGCTCACCAAGCTCCTCCGCCGACATGGTGGCGGTTACGGCGAACTTACCCTCCTCGATAAACCGAACGTCGGTGATGGTGGCTGCGGGAGTTGCCGTTGCGGCACGGGTTTTTATCTGCTCGGAGACAATAGCGAACGTCGCTTTTCCGTTAGCATAGGCATCTACGAGGTCTTTGGCCAGCGAGGCCGGCGTGACGCGGTAGGTCAGCGTGACCATTCCGTTGCCGATGGGGGTGGCTCCGACCTTGTAGAAATCCATCGTAGTATAGGATCCGCCACTGCCAACATACATGGTTCCGGGAACGTTTACCAGCGACTGGATGCGGTTGATCAGCGCAGTGACATCGGCCTGAAGTTGGGCGATGGCCTGCTTGAAGGCGCCGAGTTCCGCAGTCAGGTCGCTCTTCTTCAGGTAGCCCTGCGTCGAAATGAGGCTGATGATCTGCCTGCTCAATGCGGATTCGGCGTTCTTTACCGCTTCGGCGGCTGCCGAGTTCACGTTCTCGATCCAGGCTTTGTTGTTGACGTCCATGTATTCCTTGACGAATTCGGAGGCCTCCTCGCCGGCAATTTTGCTGATGGCGGTCTTGATGTCCTTCACGGCCGGGTCGTTGGTGATGGCGGCCAAGACGGCTGCGACAGCCTGATTCTTCACGGCAGTGGTCAGCTCGCTGTTTTTGGCCAGCTCTTCGAGGATGCCTTTCTTGACCTCGCCGCCGATTTTGGACCAGAGGTCAGCGGCTTTGAGCTGATTCTCGATCAGGGCCTTCACCTGCGCTTCGTTTTGCAGGCCTTTGATCAGATCCTGCACCTGTGTCACGGTCTGGAACCCGAGGTCTCCGACTTTCTTTTTGAGGTCGGCGTCCTTGACGTAGGCTGCCAGCTCCTGGCTCAATTCGGCATCGGTGACGAATTTCGAGAAATCGACATCCTTCAGTTTGTCTGAAATTGTCTGAAGGGCGGAAGCATCGGCCTTCAGTTCGACTTTCGCATTTAGATCGTCGATCTTTTTGTTGATGTCGTCGATGTCGTCGTCGTAGTCCTTACACCCGACACCGGCCAGCATGGTTCCGGTTAAGAACAATGCCAGGAATTTTCTAAACAAGTTGTTGTTTTTCATAGTAAAAATGGTTGAAATAAAGATGTGTTTGTATTTAGTTTTCAATTTGTTATTCGGACGACCCTCTTTTTGTTGGTATCATATATGATACGCATGGTGCAAATATATATATAAAAATTTGCACAGCAAAATTTTTGTCCAAATTTTTGAAATGGGAATGAACTATCAAGATGAAATCCTTTATATCTCTACGAGGATCAAGGAGTTGAGGAAGGAACGCAAGCTGACTGTACAGGAGCTGGCTTACCGGTGTGACATGGAAAGATCCAACTTGAGCCGCATCGAGGCGGGGCGGACTAATCTTACCGTAAAAACCATTTGCAGCATCTGTAATGCGTTGAGTGTTAATATGCGCGATGTAATACGTTAGGACGATATACCTATATTTATATATATTGCGCCTAATCGTTCGTTGTATGCTTTTTTTGGGCCGTTTCTTTAAAATTCGTATCTTTACGGTGATAATTTAACGGCTTATTGAACACGCTTGATTTAATCGTCTGCCTCGTGCTGGCGCTGGCCGTCTGGAACGGATGGCGCCAAGGCTTCGTCGTGCAGATATGCTCCCTTGCAGGGATTGTGGCGGGCATTTGGATCGCGGCGCGTTTCGGCGCGCAGGTCGGCGGATGGCTGCGGCTCGATGACGAAGTGGCCGCCGCGGGCGGTTTCGTCACGGTGCTCGTCGCCGTGATCCTCGTCGTGGCGATTGCCGGCAGGGTGGTGCGCAAGGTCTTTCACTTTGCGGGACTGGGCGTTGCCGACACGCTGCTGGGCATTGCCGTATCGGTTTTGAAGTACCTGCTCGTGTTGAGCGTGCTCTTCTCGGCCTTCGATGCGCTGAATGAGGATTATTGCCTCGTGGGGCCGCGGACGATCGAGCGGTCGAAAAGCTACAAGCCTGTCCGGTGGCTTTCCGAATCCATTTTCCCTTTTCTGGAGTGGGTCGGCGAGCGGGTTCCCCGGCAGGAGGAAAAAACGGAGACCGATGGATAGAAAGTTTACAGCCACAGTGGTCCGGGCGACGGGCAGTTGGTACGACGTGCTGCACGACGGTGAGACGGTGCGCTGCCGCATCCGGGGCAGACTGCGCCTGAAAGGGGTGCGTTCGACCAATCCCGTGGTGGTGGGCGACGAAGTGGCGTGCGAGGCCGACGAGGGGGGCGACTATGTGATCGCCGACATCCTGCCGCGGCGCAACTACGTGATCCGCCGGGCTTCGAACCTTTCGAAAGAGTCGCATATCATCGCCGCCAACGTCGACCAGGCGCTGCTGATGGCGTCGCTGCGTTCGCCCGAGACGCCCACGGAGTTCGTGGACCGGTTTCTGGTGACCTGCGAGGCCTACAAGGTCCCGGTGACGATCCTCCTGTCGAAGCTCGACCTGCAGGACGCGGAGGCCGTCGCGGAGTTCCGCGCGGTCTACGAGGGGGCCGGCTACCGGGTGCTGGAGGTGTCGGTCCGGGAGGGCCGGGGCGTGGAGGAGGTGCGCGAACTGCTTGCGGGGCGCACGACCCTCGTTTCGGGAAATTCGGGCGTCGGGAAGTCGACGCTGATCCAGGCCATCGACCCCTCGCTGGACATCCGCACGGGCGAAATCTCCGAAAGTCACCACAAGGGCCGCCATACGACGACATTTTCGACGATGTACCCCCTGGCCGGAGGCGGCGCGGTGATCGACACGCCGGGCATCAAGGGGTTCGGACTGATCGACATCGACGAGGCCGAGCTGTGGCACTATTTTCCCGAGATGATGCGCGTTGCGCCCGCCTGCCGCTTTTACAACTGCACCCACACCCACGAGCCGGGCTGTGCGGTGACCGAAGCCGTGAAGGCGGGCGAAATCGCCTGGCCGCGTTACGAAAGCTACCTGAAAATCCGCGATGAAGATGAAAAATACCGCAAATAACGACTCCCCGGGACCGGACTTCGATTTCGGCCCCGATGCCGCACACGCCGCTGAGCGCATCGCCTGCCTCGCCGGGTTTATGACGCCGGAACGGTATGCCGTTTTGCGGAAGACGGTCTCCATGCGCACGCGCTACATGACGGTGCTGGCCGAGAACATGTACCACGGGCAGAATGCCGCGGCGCTGATCCGCCATTGCGAGGCGTTCGGCGTGCAGGAGATGCACACCGTGGAGACGCTCTGCCCGTTCGAACCCAATCCCGACATTGCGCGCGGCACGCACCAGTGGGTCGACGTGCGCCGCCACGCCTCGACGGGCGAGGCCGTCGCCGCCCTCAAGGGGGCGGGCTACCGGATCGTGGCCACCACGCCCCACCGCGAGGACGCGACGCCCGAGACGTTCGATGTCGGGCGGGGACCTTTCGCGCTGGTCTTCGGGACGGAACACGCCGGGATTTCCGACGAGGTGATCGCTTCGGCCGACGAATTCCTGCGCATCCCGATGTGCGGCATGGTCGAGAGCCTGAACGTCTCGGCCTCGGCGGCGATCCTGATCTACACGCTCTCCGAGCGCATGCGCCTCACGGTCGGCAACTGGCGGATGTCCGACGCCGAACAGGCCGAAACGCTCTGCTGCTGGATGCGGCGCAGCGTGAAGGATTCCGAAGCGATTTTGCAACGCCGGGGTATGGTCCCGGATTTATAGGCGGCTTCGGCGCTCCTGGCCCGAATCCGCGCAAATGGATAAAATAGTATGATTCTCCGCAAACAATTTCTGGCGCATGTCGCCCAGACCTCCCCGTCGCCGATGCTGGTGGAGGTCGCGCGCGCCGAAGGCTCGTTTTTCTATACGCCCGAAGGCAAGCGTTATTTCGACCTCGTGGCCGGGGTTTCGGTCAGCAATGTCGGTCACGGCAATCCGGCCGTGGTGCGCGCCGTGCAGGAGCAGGCTGCGCGCTACATGCATGTGATGGTCTACGGCGAGCTGGTCGAGACGCCGCAGGTGGAGTATGCCGCCAGGATCGCGTCGCTGCTGCCCGCGCCGCTCGAAAGCGTCTATTTCGTCAACTCGGGCGCCGAGGCGGTCGAGGGGGCTTTGAAACTGGCGAAACGTTTTACCCGGCGTACGGAGATCGTCTCCATGCGCCGCGCCTACCACGGGTCGACGCACGGCGCGATGAGCATGATGGGTGCGCCCGAGGGCGAGGAGTGGAAGGGGGCGTTCCGGCCCCTGCTGCCCGACGTGCAGGCCGTGGAGTTCAACGATTTCTCCGAACTGGAGCGCATTACGCGCCGCACGGCCTGTGTGCTGGCCGAGCCGGTGCAGGGCGAGGCCGGCGTCCGTCCGCCCCGTCCGGGTTATCTGGATGCGCTGCGCAGACGCTGCGACGAAGTCGGCGCGCTGCTGATTTTCGACGAGATACAGACCGGCATGGGCCGCACGGGCCGCCTGTTCGCCATGCAGAAATACGGCGTCACGCCCGACATCGTCTGTCTGGCCAAGGCCTTCGGCGGGGGCATGCCCCTCGGGGCGTTCGTCGCGCGTCACGAGGTGATGGACACCTTGCAGGAAAATCCCGCGCTGGGGCATATCACCACTTTCGGCGGCCATCCGGTCTGCTGTGCGGCGGGACTCGCGGCGCTGAATTACCTGGTGGACAACAAGGTGGTCGAAAGGGTCGAAACGAAGGGCGCGTTGTATGAAATGCTGCTGAAGGATCATCCCGCCGTGCGGGAAATCCGCCGCAGCGGCCTGCTGCTGGCCGTCGAGCTGGGCGAATCGGCGAAACTTTACCGCATCATGGAACTGTTCCGGGAGGCGGGCATCCTGAGCGACTGGTTCCTGTTCTGCGACACGGCGTTCCGCATTTCGCCGCCCCTCACGATCTCGGAGGACGAAGTGCGCGAAAGCGCCGCGCTGATCCGCAGTTGTCTGGACCGGTTGTAAAAACAAAAGGGAGGCTTTGGAGCCTCCCTTTTCTATGCCTCTTCGGCAAACGCCTTCAGTTTGGCGATCTCCTCGCTCCAACGCGCTTCGTCGGGGGTTTCGAGGATCAGCGGAATGCCGTCGAAACGCTTGTCGGAAGCGATATAGCGGAAGCATTCCATGCCGATCATGCCCTCGCCCAGCGGCGTGTGGCGGTCGACGCGGCTGCCCAGAATCTTCATCGCATCGTTCAGGTGCATGCCTTTCAGGTATCCGAATCCGACGACGCGTTCCAGCTCGGCGAACGTGGCGTCGCACGCCTCGCGCGTCCGGAGGTCGTACCCCGCCGCGAAGGCGTGGCAGGTGTCGATGCAGACGCCCACCCGCGATTTGTCCTCCACGCGCTCGATCAGATAGGCGAGGTGCTCGAAGCGGAATCCGAGGTTCGAACCCTGCCCCGCGGTGTTCTCGATCACCGCCGTCACGCCGTGCGTGCGGTCGAGCGCCATGTTGATCGACTCGGCGATCCGGTCGAGCGACTCCTGCTCGGTGATCTTCTGCAGGTGGCTGCCGGGATGGAAGTTCAGCCGGTCGAGGCCCAGCAGTTCGCACCGCTGCATCTCGTTGAGGAATGCCGCGCGCGATTTTTCGAGCGGTTCCTTCTCGGGATGTCCGAGGTTGATCAGGTACGAGTCGTGGGGCAGAATCTGTGCGGGCGTGTAGCCGTAGCGTTCGCACGCCTCGCGGAAGGCGTCGATCTCGCCCGCGGCGAGCGGTTTGGCGACCCACTGCCGCTGGTTCTTGGTGAAAAAGGCGAAGCCCGTGGCTCCGATAGCGTGTGCGTTGGCCGGAGCGTTCTCCACGCCGCCCGCAGCGCTTACGTGCGCTCCGAAATATTTCATAGTTGGTCCTTTCCGTTTAACTTTCAGACAAAGTTAAAGTTTTTATAAATAAATTCATAAATTTGTAGATTGAAAATCAAATACAATCGCTTCGTTATGAAACATTTTTACCTGATTCTCACGCTGGCGTCACTCGTCGGGGCCTCCGTTCCGGTCTCGGCCCAGATTTCAATCGACGAAGTCAATGCCGAACGGCGGAACGTGACGTTCCGCGACCGGCTGAAGTCCACGTCCGTCGATGCCGATTATTTCAGCCTCGCCCGCTACAAGGCCGAGCGCGCCGCAATCCGCAAGGAGCGCAACTACCTTGAATTGGGCGGCGGCCTGCAGGGAACGCTGACTTCGTACAACGATCCCTGGATCTCGGTGTCGGGCGGTGACAACTCCATTGCGCTGGTGGCGACCTTCAACCTGCGGCATATCTTCAAGAAGAACCTCTTTTCCATCGAAACCAAGTTCAATGCCAAGCTGGGTTACAACCGCATGAAGGTCGAGACGCAGCGCGTGGGGCCGGACGGCAAGCCGATGGTCGACGAGAGCGGCAACAAGATCATGGACAGCGAAGGCGTATGGTTCAAGAATCAGGACGAGTTCGTCATCTGGGTGAACCCGGCGTTCGAAATGGCGAAGAACTGGACTTACGGTTCAATTCTGCAATTCCGCAGCCAGTTCGTCAACGGTTACAAATCGCGCTCCGAGCAGGAGAAGAAGCACCTCAAGAGCAAGTTTATGACTCCGGGTTACCTCGACATTTCGCTGGGTATCACCTACAAAAGCCCTCAAAAGAAATTCCCCATCACGGTCAACATGTCTCCGCTCGCCTTGAACGCCACCTTTGCCGAAAGCGACTGGATCCGCATGCGGCAGGTCGACGGCGACGGCAAGGAGATCAAACCGGCCTATCCCTATGGTATCGAGGATCCCGAGAAGACCTCGAAATACGAGGGCGGTTCATCGGTCGAGATCGGTTTCGACCGCACGTTCGGCAAGACGGGCTACCTGCGTTACATCACGACGGTCTTCTCCTTCTACGGCTGGATTACCGACATCGGCCAGAAGAACAAGATCAGCGACTACACCAAGTACCTGGAGGCCTACGACAAGTGGGCCGACAAGGAAGACACCAGCGTCGGGCATGACATCAAGGACAAGCCCCGCCTGCCGATCCATCCCACGGTGCGTTGGGAAAACACGCTCGAAATCAAGGCGACGAAATACCTCTCCACGAAGGTTAGTTTCCAGCTCTACTACAACCGGGCGCAGAACGTCGACGTGCAGACCCGTACGCTGTTGCAGGTGGGTCTCACCTATACTTTCAAAAACAAGCCGAAACCCTAATAAGTTTTAAATACCGAACCGGCGTCTTTGGCGCCATCATACGATGTACAAAAACTCGAAACACACCGTCCTCTTCCCGCTGCTGCTGGCCGCGGGAGTCGTTCTGGGCCTCGTTCTGGGCCAGTATCTGGGCCGCAACACCACCACGTCGCAGCTCAAGGGCATGCTCAGCCGCATGGCGCTGCCCAACAACAAACTCTCCTATACGCTCTCGCTGATCGAGAACCAGTATGTCGACTCGGTGTCGATGGACTCGCTCGCCGAGCACGTTATCCCGATGCTGGTCAAGGAGCTGGACCCCCATTCGGTCTATATCCCCGCCGCGGAAATGCAGGTTCTGAACGAACCTCTCGAAGGGGAGTTCGACGGCATCGGCGTGGTCTTCAACATGGCCACCGACACGGTCATCGTGCTGAACGTCATTCCGCAAGGCCCGAGCGACAAGGCCGGCGTCAAGGCCGGGGACCGCATTGTCGAGATCGGCGATTCGCTTGTCGCCGGGCGTAAGATTCCCCAGAACAACGTCGTCAAAATGCTGCGCGGACCGCGCGGCACGACGGTCCGTCTCGGTCTCGAACGGCAGGGCATCTCCGACCTGGTCGAGGTCGAGGTCGTGCGCGGCGTCATTCCCATCAGGAGCATCGAATCGGCCTTCCGCATTGCCGACGGCGTGGGATACGTCAAGCTGGGGCAGTTCGCGCGGACCACTTTCGACGAATTCCGCAAGGCGCTGGCGTCGCTGCGCGCCGAAGGGGTGACGAAACTGATTTTCGACCTGCGGGGCAACACCGGCGGGTTCCTCGATCAGGCGATCGCCGTGGCCAACGAGTTTCTGCACGAGGGCCAGCTGATCGTCTACACCGAGGACCGCCGTCACGAGCAGCTGCGCGAATACGCCGACGGCAAAGGCTCGGCGCAGGACATGGAGGTCGTGGTGCTGATCGACGAGGGAAGCGCCTCGTCGAGCGAAATTCTCGCCGGAGCGTTGCAGGACAACGACCGTGGTACGATTATTGGTCGTCGTTCGTTCGGCAAGGGTCTCGTACAGCGTCAGATACCGTACAGCGACGGATCGGCCCTGCGGCTGACCACGGCGCGCTACTATACGCCCACGGGCCGCTCGATCCAGAAGCCCTACACGATCGGGGATGACGCGGACTACGAGGAGGATCTTTGGAACCGTTACCGGAACAACGAGTTTTTCTCGGCCGACAGCATCCATTTCGCCGACTCGCTCAAGCGGGTGACGCCGGGCGGAAAGGTGGTCTACGGAGGCGGCGGCATCATGCCGGACGTGTTCATTCCGGCCGATACGACCGACGTGACGAAGTATTTCGTCGAGGTGGCGGGCCGCAACATCCTCTACCGCTATACGATCGAGTATGCCGACCGTCACCGTGAGGCGCTCAATGCGGTGAAGACCATTGATGAGTTGCAGACGCTGCTCGACAGCGACAAGACCCTTGTGGATGATTTCGTCCGCTATGCCGCCCGGAAGGGCGTTGCGCCGCGCTATGGCGACATCGCCCGTTCGCGGAGGCTGATCGAGGCCCAGCTCCGGGCCTATATCGGCCGCAATACGGCGTTGGAGGACAATGGTTTTTACGCAAACATCTATCCCGTGGACAACGTCGTCGTACGCGCCATCGGGATCTTAAAGGAGGAGAATGAAAATGATTAAAAAACTGATCGGTATTATCGTGGCTGTGGCGGTAGTCGTCATTATCGTCGTTGCGGCCATCCGGCGCGACAACTTCCAGTCGATGGTGCGGCGCGATGAATTGTTGAACGGCGTCGAGCCGGCCGCGGAACCTCCGCACCTGATCTCGCCCGCCGAACTCGACGTTCCGGCCGAAGGCGTCCCGGCCAAGGACGCTCCGGCTGCGGGGACGGTCGATTCGTTGAGCGTCGAAATTACGGATTCGCTTCCGTAAGCCGGGATCGGTATGTATGCAACGGCGGCCCCGTAAGGGGCCGCCGTTTTTCGTGCGTCGGGGCGGGGCGGTCCGAGAGAAACGGTCCCGCAGATCTCCGCCAGCCGGTTTCGTGCCGGTTAGAAGTATTTGACCTCCGAGCCTTCGATGGCCGAAAGAATGTTGTTCGCGGCCGAAGAGGCTCCGATGCGGAACAACTCCGTCGTGAGCCACTCTTTGCCGAGTATCTCCTCGACGATCGTGTAGTAGAGCGCGGCGTCTTCGGCCGTGCGGACCCCGCCTGCGGCCTTGAAACCGACCTTGCGGCCCGTTTTGTCGTAGTAGTCCCGGATCGCCTGGCACATCACCACGGCGGCCTCGGGCGTTGCGGCCACGTCGATCTTGCCCGTCGAGGTCTTCACGAAATCGGCCCCTGCCAGCATCGACAGCAGCGACGCCTTGCGGATCAACTCGGGGGTTTTCAGCGCTCCCGACTCGATGATCACCTTCAGCACCACATCGTCGTCCATCTCCGTGCGGATCACCTCCACTTCGTTGGCCGCCTCGTCGTATTCACCCGTGAGCATGCGCCCCACATTGAGGACGATGTCCACCTCGTCGGCGCCGTTCTCCACGGCCATCGCCACTTCGAGGGCCTTCACTTCGAGAAAGGTCTGCGCCGCGGGAAATCCCCCGCCGACGCTCGTGATCTTCATCGGCGTGCCGTCCACGGCCAGCCCCACGGTCTCGACGAACGAGGGATAGATGCAGATCGAAGCCACGTTGGGAATGTGGGGGTATTTTTGGTAGAACTCCGCGGCCTTGCGGGCGAATTCCGTGACGGATTTCACCGAATCGTTGCACGACAGCGTCGTGAGGTCGATGGCCGAGTAGCAGAATTTGTAGACCTCGGTGTTGTGGTTGCGGGCCTCTGCGGCCTTGCGGATGCGTGCGACCTCTTCGTCGACTTGCGATGCGCTCCACGCCGGGGCGTATTCTTTCAGATGGTTGGCGTATTCCATACGATCGTGTTTTTTACAAAATTAGAAAAATTATTCGATCCCGCATCGTTTCCGGATCAATTATTTTAACGGTGTCCGACATCGGCCGCCGCCCGGACGCGGCACCGGGGATGGCGCCGGGCCGTTTCTCCGAAAAACGGATACACCTGCGCTTTTGCTGCGGGGCACACGGGGCAGGATGCAAAAAAAGAGCCTGAACCCTCTCGGCAAACTTTTTTTGTTTGATAATTGATTGATAACCAGTAGTTAGTTTCGCTTAAAAAAGCTAATCTCTACTTATAAGCATACATAGAGGGTTTCAA
>NZ_MNQF01000011.1:0-78460 GCF_001915285.1 Alistipes sp. 56_sp_Nov_56_25 | reverse complement strand
CTCGCATCAAATATGTGTTCAAAAGTTTTGAATGGTCATATCATACTGACAGACACCAGTATTACAACGATTTTAGCACCCGAAATGACCTATACGCCTTTTTTCATTACCTTTGGGGGCGTTACGCCCCTTTCAGAAGTCGAAACCTTTTGCCGAACCGGACACGATTCGGTTTTGGAATCGTCCGTTTTTTTTGGTAACTTTGCATGTAATGATCACCCCCGACGACATATTCCGCATTGCGGACGGAGCGGCCTTCGACGCCGCGGCGCTGGAAATATTCCGCCGCCAGGCCCGCGAATGCGCCCCCTACCGCGAATACCTCGCCCGGATCGGCGTCCGGGCGGAGCATGTCGACACGCCTGAAAAGATTCCGTACCTGCCCATCGAACTGTTCAAGACGCATACGGTCTATTGCGGGGAGACTCCGCCCGAGGCGGTCTTCACTTCGTCGGCCACGACCGGAATGACGCCCTCGCGCCACCCGATGCGCTCGCTGGCGCTCTACGAGCAGGCGTTCCGCACGGCATTCCGCAACTTCTACGGCGACCCCGCCGGATTGAGCCTCTACGCCCTGCTGCCCAATTACCTGCGGCGCAAAGGTTCGTCGCTGGTCTACATGGCCGACCGGCTGATCGCCGACTGCGGATCGGGCGGATTCTATCTGGATGACTGCGAAGGACTGCTGGCGGCGATGGAGCGCGACCCGAAGCCGAAAATCCTGCTGGGCGTAAGCTATGCGCTGTGGGACCTCGCGGAGCGGTACGCTCCGAAGCTCCGCGATACGGTGGTGATGGAGACGGGCGGCATGAAGGGTTACCGCGAGGAGATTCCCAAAGAGGAGTTCCACCGAATCCTCTGCGACGCCTTCGGGGTCGGGGAGATTCATTCGGAATACGGCATGGCCGAACTCACCTCGCAGGCCTATTCGCAGGGAGGCAACGTGTTCCGCTGCCCGGGCTGGATGCGCGTCACGGCACGCGACGTCAACGACCCGTTCGACCCGCTCCCGGCAGGCGCACGCGGCGGGCTGAACATCGCGGATCTGGCTTCCTGGTGGTCGTGCGCCTTTATCCAGACACAGGACGTGGGGCGCGTCGGCGCGGACGGCGAGTTCGTCATCGAAGGCCGCATCGACCATTCGGACATCCGGGGCTGCAATCTTCTGGTACAATGAAATGCCGGTTGAAATATCGGCAACGCATCGCAGCGCGGAATGCCGTTCCCACGGTGTTCCGCCGTGTTTGCAAATCCGCCCCACCCCTGACTCCCCGCCCGGGGCGGGAAGTTGAACGCCGCAAGCGGCAGAGTGTCGCGACGAACCCCTTTACAAATTATCAGACTCCATGAAAACCGTAGCATTCGTTCCCATCCGGCTCAACAGCCAGCGCGTCGCAGGCAAGAACCTCCGCCCGCTGGACGGATCGCCGCTGATGTGTCATATCCTGAAAACCCTGACTGAAGTGGAGGGCATCGACGAGGTCTACGTCTTTTGCAGCGACGAAGGCATCCGCGCGTTGCTGCCCGAGGGGGTCCGGCTGCTGCTCCGCGACCCGTCGCTCGACAGCGACACGACGCTCGGACGGGAGATTTACGACAGCTTCACCGCCCGGGTCGGGGCCGACCTCTACATCCTCGCCCACGCCACCTCGCCGTTCATCCGCGCCGCGACCCTTGCCGATGCGCTCGGCAAAGTGCGTTCGGGCGAATACGACTCGGCGTTCAGCGCCGAAAAAATCCAGACTTTCGCCTGGTTCGAAGGCCGTCCGCTCAACTACGCTCTCGACAACATCCCCCGCACGCAGACCATCGAGCCGGTTTACATCGAGACCAGCGCCTTCTTCATCTTTTCGCGGGAGTTGTGGTGCGGCCGCGGCCGCCGCATCGGCGATCGTCCCTACATGGCCGTCGTGGACCGCATCGAGGGTTTGGACATCGACTACCCCGAGGACTTCGCCATGGCCGAAATCATCGCGGCGAGCCGGAACCTGCCGGGATAAATAAAAGCCGATTCTGCGAACTCGCAGACTCGGAAGATTTTCGATTTGCCGGAGGCGAATCGGCAGGCCGCAGCTCCGCCTTGCGGAAGCCTGCTATTCCGCACGCTCCATAGCAGGCCACCGCGAGCAGCTGCCTGAAAACAGAGCCGAATTGCTGAAAAATGAGTCTTCCGACCCTGCGAATTTTCAAAACCGCCCTTTTTCTATTTTCGTTCCCGCTCGTAGGCGTCGATCATCGACCCCTCGGTCCGGTTTATGATCCGCGCCCCGAGCGATCGGGCGTAATCGCGCAGCGCCTCGTGGCCGCGGAACAGTTCGGCGACCTCGGCCAGATAAACGGCCATCGTATAGGGACGGTGCGGAACCTTCTGGAAGATCGGCTTCGGAACGGCCGGAGTGTCGTCGTAATAGTGCCTGTCGGCCCGGCAGAGACGGTTCTCGTCGTCGACCGACAGCCCGTCGAGCAGCGTATGATCCACCCCATAGAGTTCCAGCGTCTTGTAACCCAGCAGCAGGGCGACGTACTCGCACACCTGCACCACAGTCCCGAAGTTGGCGCTTCCCAGACCGTGGCGGTAGAGCCAGAACTCCACGCCCCGGAACCCGCGGTAGACCTGCGTGTGGAACCGCACGATGCGGATATTGGGGTTGGGCAGCGCGACACGGTAGTCGAACCGCTCGGGGTTGTAGTACTGCACGTAGAGGTTCATCGGCCACGTCACCTTTTCGGCAAGCGTGCGGTAGAGTTCCGCCACACGGTCGCGGCAGACGCTGTCGCGGAAAAACATCGGATCGGAAAGCACGTAATAAGCCGGCCGGACCGTCGTAAAACGTTCGTCCAGCGCAAAGTAGTTGACCGCCATGATGTCCTTTGCCGTGTGTTCGCCCCGGGCGATCAGCCGCGGCAGGTCTTCGGCCAGCGAAGGGCCGTTGCCGAGGATCAGGACCGACGGCTTCGGCGCGCCGACCGTTCCGGCACGGCCGACGTAGTTGCGGAAATTCTCCTTCACGGCCATCACCGCAAAGTAAAACGCCGTCTCATAGAGGTTGCGCAGGAATCGGTCGGTTTTTTCGAATACGGTCATGGTACGGTTTTATTTGCAAAAGTAGCAAAAGATCAATATCTTCGCAACAAAACCCGGCAGAACAGATGTCAGAACCCACCATTTCGGTCGTCATACCCCTCTACAACAAGCAGCTGGAAATCGGCGCGGCCGTACGCTCGGCCCTGGCGCAGACCCGCCCCCCGCAGGAGATCATCGTCGTGGACGACGGTTCGACCGACGGCGGCGCGGAGGTCGTGCGTGCGATCGGCTCGCCGCTCGTAAGGCTCGTCCGGCAGTCCAACGCCGGGGTCTGCGCCGCACGCAACCGCGGCATCGCAGAGTCGACAGGCGAATACATCGCCCTGCTGGACGCCGACGACGCCTGGGAGCCGGGGTTTCTGGCCGAAATCGCCGCCATGATCCGCGAGTTCCCCGGCTGCGGACTCTACTGCACGGCGTTTTCAATAATAAGCCACGACGGGACCTATCCGGCCCCGACACCCTCCGAGCGGGGCGTCGTGGCGAATTTCTTCCGCGAATCGGCCCACCGCTACATCGCCATCCCGTCGGCCAGCTGCATCCCGCGGCGCGTGTTCGACACCGTGGGGCTGTTTCCCGAGGGCATGAAGATCGCCGAAGACCTCTACATGTGGATTAGGATTGCCCGCCGCTACGAAGTCTGCTTCTCGCCCGAACGGCTGGTCCGCTACTCGCGGGTGGCTTCGAACCGCTCGGCGGCAAGCTACACGCCCGAGAAGACCGTCCATTCGTTCGAGGAGCTGTACGACCCGCTGGCCCCCGAGGAGGACCGGGAGTTCGTGGCCCGCGCCGCACTGGGAAAAGCGCTTATCATCAGCGCCAAAGGCGGCACGAAGGAGGCCGCCCGCGCCGCCCGGTTCTTCGCTTGGACGCGAACCTACCGCCGCACGCTGCGCAAGGTCCGCGCCCTGAACGCCCTGCCCGCCGGCTGGCGCGGTCCCGTGATCCGGCTTTACAACGCGCTGGCCTGGCGCCTCGCCCGCAAAGGACTCTAATGCTCAAAATGATGAAATACCTCCTGCACACCCTTTCCTGCCTGCTGCTTTTCGCAGCGGGAACCTGCCTCGCGCAGACGCCCGGCCACACGCTGCGTTCGGGCGGCATCGACCGCACCTACCGCCTCCACCTGCCCGAAGGGCTGCCCGACGGCGCACCGCTGGTCATTGTCCTCCACGGCTACGGAGGACAGGGCGACCCGGAACGGTTCGACATGAACCGCGTTGCCGACCGCCACGGTTTCGCCGTCTGCTACCCGCAGGGCGAACGCGACGGCCGCGGCAAAACATGCTGGAACGTGGGTTACCCCTTTCAGGCCGATATGGCCGTCGACGACGTGCGGTTCCTCTCCGAACTGATCCGGCACCTTCAGAAAAAACATGGTTTGAGCCGCCGCAACGTCTTCTGCACGGGTATGTCGAACGGCGGGGACATGTGTTACCTGCTGGCCTCGCGCTGTCCGGAGACCTATGCGGCCCTCGGACCGGTCGCCGGGTTCATGTCCGTCGAAATCCTCCGCTCGGACCGCAATCCGCATCCGATTCCGCTGTTCGAAATCCACGGCACCGAAGACCGGACGACCCGCTGGGAAGGCGACCTCGGCAACGAAGGGGGCTGGGGCGCCTATGTCTCCGTCCCGACCGCGGTCGGCTACTGGGCCGCCAAGAACAAATGCCTCGCAGAGCGGATCGACACCCTGCCCTCCCGCCCCGGCGGCTTGCAGGTCATCGCCCACCGCTACACGGAGGGCACGGACGGAAACGAGGTCTGGCTCTACGAGACCGTCGGCGGAAAGCACTCCTGGAAAGAGACGGGCGTAGACACGGGCGAAGAGCTGTGGAAGTTTTTCAGCAGATACGTCCGGTAAACGAAAAAGGGTTCCGAATCGTCGGAACCCTTTTTCACTCTGCCGGGCGGCGTCAGTTCGAGAACGTCAGCCCGTCCTGCCCGGCGTCGATCGCGATCGGCTTCGAGCGGTCGACCTCGCCGGCAAGAATCCGCTTCGAAAGGTCGTTGACCACATAGCGCTGGATGACCCGCTTCACGGGACGTGCGCCATAGAGCGGATCGTAACCCGCCGAGGCGATCCATTCGCGCGCCTTGTCACTGTACTCCAGCCGGATGCCGTTCTCCGAAAGCATCCTGCGCACGATGCCCAACTGGATGTCGACGATGCGTTCGATGTCCTTGTGCGTCAGCGGCTCGAACATCACGATCTCGTCGATACGGTTCAGGAACTCCGGTTTGAGCTGCTGTTTCAGCAGGTCGATCACCGCGAGGCGGGTCCGCTCGACAACCTCTTCGGGCAGCTTCCTGCCGTCGAAGGCCTCGGCGAAGTTATCCTGGATCACCTGCGAACCCATGTTCGAGGTCATAATGATGATCGTGTTGCGGAAATCCACCGTACGGCCCTTGTTGTCGGTCAGCCGGCCGTCGTCGAGCACCTGCAACAGGATGTTGAAGACGTCGGGATGCGCCTTCTCGATCTCGTCGAGCAGCACCACGGAATAGGGCTTGCGCCGCACGGCCTCGGTCAATTGGCCGCCCTCGTCGTAACCGACGTATCCCGGAGGCGCCCCGACGAGCCGCGACACGGCGTGCCGCTCCTGGTATTCGCTCATGTCGATACGCGTCATCATCTGGTCGTCGTTGAACAGGAACTCGGCCAGCGCCTTGGCCAGCTCGGTCTTGCCGACGCCCGTCGTACCGAGGAAGATGAACGAACCGATCGGCTTGCGGGGATCGTTCAGCCCGGCGCGCGAACGGCGCACGGCGTCGGAAATGGCCGCGATGGCCTGCTCCTGCCCGATGACACGCTTGTGGAGTTCGTCCTCCATGTGGAGCAGTTTCTCGCGCTCCGAGGCCAGCATGCGCGTCACGGGAATGCCCGTCCAGCGCGACACCACCTCGGCGACGTCCTGCGCGTCGACCTCCTCCTTGATCATCGAACCGCTGGCCGAAGCGAGGCGGTACTCCTCCTGAAAAGCGGCGATCTCCTTCTCGGCCTCCTGAATCTTGCCGTAGCGGATTTCGGCCACCTTGCCGTAGTCGCCCTGCCGTTCGGCCTGCCGGGCCTCGACTTTCAGCGACTCGATCTTATCCTTGTTGGCCTGAATCTTTTTGAGCAGATCGCGCTGGCCCTGCCACCTGGCACGCATCTCGGCGTCACGGGCCTTCAGTTCCTCGATCTCCTTGGTCAGGTGCTCGACGCGCTCCTTGTCCTTCTCGCGGCGGATGGCCTCGCGTTCAATCTCGAGCTGGCGGACCCGGCGGTCGAGCGTGTCGATCTCCTCGGGCACGGAGTTCATCTCCAGACGCAGCCGCGAGGCGGCCTCGTCCACCAGGTCGATGGCCTTGTCGGGCAGGAACCGCGAGGTGATGTAGCGCGTCGAAAGCTCGACGGCTGCCACGATGGCCTCGTCCTTGATCCGCACCTGGTGGTGGTTTTCGTAACGCTCCTTCAGGCCGCGGAGGATCGAGATGGCGTCCTCCTGCGAAGGCTCGTCGACCATCACCTTCTGGAAACGGCGTTCGAGGGCCTTGTCCTGCTCGAAGTATTTCTGGAACTCGTCGAGCGTCGTGGCTCCGATGGTCCGCAGCTCGCCCCGCGCAAGGGCCGGTTTGAGGATGTTCGCGGCATCCATCGCCCCCGACGACTTGCCGGCGCCGACCAGCGTGTGGATCTCGTCGATGAAGAGCAGTATCTCGCCCTCGCTGGCCGTAACCTCCTGCACGACGGCTTTCAGACGCTCCTCGAACTCACCCTGGTACTTGGCGCCTGCGATCAGCGCACCCATGTCCAGCGAGTAGATGACCTTCGACTTCAGGTTCTCGGGCACGTCGCCGTCGATGATCCTGCGGGCGATGCCCTCGGCGATGGCGGTTTTGCCGACGCCGGCCTCGCCCACGAGAATCGGATTGTTCTTCGTGCGCCGCGAAAGGATTTGCAGCACGCGGCGGATCTCCTCGTCACGCCCGATGACCGGGTCGAGTTTTCCCGAGCGCGCCTGCTCGTTGAGGTTGATGGCATACTTGCCCAGCGCGTCGAACTGCTGCTCGGAGGTCTGCGAATCGACCGTCGCACCCTTGCGGAAGGTGCGGATCGCCTCGATCAGCTCCTTTTCCGTCGCGCCGCTGCGTTTGAGGATGTCGGCGGCCTGCCCGCGCTCGGCCACGAGGGCCAGCAGCAGGTGTTCGACGGAGGCGTATTTGTCGCCGAAATTCTTCGTGAAGTCCACGGCGCGCTGGATCGCCTTCGAGGTGTCCTGCGCAAAGAACTGCTCGCCGCCGCCCTCGACGCGCGGCAGCGACGCCACGGCCCGGCCGACCTCGTCGCGCAGCGAACGTACATTCACTCCCACGCGCCCCAGCAGGAACGTCGAGAGCGAATCGTCCTCGCGGATCAGCACCGCGAGCAGGTGGAGCGGTTCGACAGCCTGCTGTCCCCGCTCCCGCGCCAGCGAGAGCGCCGCTTGCAGCGCCTCCTGCGCCTTGATGGTAAGAGTGTTGATGTTCATAATATGTAATTTTTAATTTTGAATTCTGAATTGTGAATTGAGCAAAACCCCTGCCAACTCCGAATCCAGGACATAGTGTCATTATTTGTCACAGAACAACTGCCAACAACTGCCAACAACCGCCAATTTGTCGTGCCGGAGCACGGCACATAATTTTTAATTCTTAATTTTTAATTCTTAATTCATATTTCGTATCTTTGCAACACTATGAGTGATTTCATCGTCAGCGCACGCAAATACCGCCCCGCGACCTTCCGGTCGGTCGTCGGGCAGAAACATATCACCTCGACGCTCCAGAACGCCATCGAGCGCGGCCAGCTGGCCCACGCCTACCTCTTCTGCGGTCCCCGCGGCGTAGGCAAGACCACCTGCGCCCGCATCTTCGCCAAGGCCATCAACTGCCTCGCACCCGACGGCGCCGAAGCGTGCAACGAGTGCGAATCGTGCCGCTCGTTCAACGAAGGACGTTCGCTCAACATCCACGAGCTGGACGCCGCGTCGAACAACTCCGTGGAGGACATCCGCACGCTGATCGAGCAGGTGCGCATCATCCCGCAGGTGGGCCGTTACTCGGTGTTCATCATCGACGAGGTCCACATGCTCTCGGCCGCAGCCTTCAACGCCTTCCTCAAGACGCTGGAGGAGCCGCCCGCCCACGCCATCTTCATTCTGGCGACCACCGAGAAACACAAGATCATCCCCACGATCCTCTCGCGCTGCCAGATCTACGATTTCAACCGCATCCGCGTCGAAGATTCGGTCGAATACCTCAAATACATCGCCTCCCAGGAGGGCATCTCGGCGGACGAAGAGTCGCTGAACCTCATCGCGCAGAAGGCCGACGGCGGCATGCGCGACGCGCTGTCGATGTTCGACAAGGCCGTGTCGTTCTGCGGCACGGCGCTGGACTACCGCAACGTGGCCCAGACGCTGAACGTGCTGGACTACGACACCTATTTCAGCGTGACGGAGATGCTGCTCGCGGGCAACTACGTCGACGTGCTGGTGGCCTTCGACAGCGTGCTGTCGAAAGGCTTCTCGGGCCAGACCTTCATGTCCGGCATGAACCGCCATATGAGGGATCTCCTGATGGCCAGGCAGCCCGACACGCTGCGACTGATCGAAATGACCGGAACGCTGCTCGAACGATACCGGACGCAGGCGGGCGCCTGCAGTGTCGAGTTCCTGTTCGGAGCCATCTCCGTACTGACGGAACTTGACGGGAAGATCCGGCAATCGTCGAACCAGCGATTGCTTGTCGAGTTGGGCCTGATGAAAATCGCCGGACTCGGTCAAAAAAAAAATGACACCCTGACATCTTCCGGGGAGTATCCGCTTCCCGAACTGACACCCCGAACGGCGGCCGCGGCCGTCGCGGCGACGCCTGCGGCGCAACCGCAGCCCGACCCGGCGACCCGCCCCGGTCCGAATCCCGTTCCGGCGGCTCCGCAGCAATCCGCAGCGGTTCAACCCGGGCAGGCCTCACAACCGGCGTCCGCGCCGATTCCCGCCCCGGCTCCGCAGCCGGCCGCACCCCGGCCGGAAACGCCGGCGCAATCCGCAGCCGCCCCGGGACCCGCTCCCGCTCCGGCCGCACGGCCCGAAGCGTCCAAACCCGCGCCCCAGCCCGTGCGGAGGCCGCTGATCTCGGGAACCTCCCTTTCGGAACTGCTCGCCTCGGCGGGCAGCAATCCGGACGAGGAGCCTTCCGAACAGGAAACGGCCGAACCGGAGGTCGCGACGATCGACCCCGAGTGCGAACGGAAACTGGAACGCGCCCGGGAAAAGATCCTGAACCTCATCCGGGAACGACGTCCGCGGTTCGTCCCGGCCTTCGAACTGATGAGGGTGCAGGGCAACACGATCTCGCTGAGCGTGCCGACGAGCGAACTGCGCGAAGAGATACTCCGCAGCAAGACAGGGATGCTGATGCGCATCGCCGAACTGGCGGGCATCACGGGAGCGATCGAACTGGAAGTGGTCGTCAACGAGGAAATTCGGGCCGCACGCCCGATCAAACTCGAAGACCGGGTGAAATACATGACAGAAAAGAATCCGCTGATCGCGGAACTCCGCAAAGCATTGGATTTGGAAGTGGAGTAACCCGCTTAAAAAGCGGGATTTATGGGCGATGGAGCGTCAGACGGAAGCAGATTCCGAACTGCGCTTCCACCGAAAAACAAAGTGAAAATTAAATAACGCAATAATGGCAACAAAGAATTTCATCGAAGAACTCGAATGGCGCGGCATGATCCACACGATCATGCCCGGAGCAAAGGAACAACTCGAAAAAGAACAGACGACGGCTTACCTGGGCATCGACCCCACGGCCGACTCGCTGCATATCGGCCACCTGGTGGGCGTGATGATCCTCAAGCACTTCCAGATGTGCGGCCACCGTCCGCTGGCCCTCGTGGGCGGTGCGACGGGCATGATCGGCGACCCCTCGGGCAAATCGCAGGAGCGCAACCTGCTCGACGAAAAGACCCTGCGTCACAATCAGGAGGCGATCAAACGCCAGCTGGCCAAACTGCTCGACTTCGACTCCGACGCCCCGAACGCCGCCGCGCTGGTCAACAACTACGACTGGATGAAGGAATTCACGTTCCTCGATTTCATCCGCGACATCGGCAAGTGCATCACCGTCAACTACATGATGGCCAAAGACTCCGTGAAGAAACGCTTCAACGGCGAGGGCGACGGCATGTCGTTCACCGAATTCACCTACCAGCTGGTTCAAGGCTACGACTTCCTGCACCTCTACGAGACGATGAACTGCAAAATCCAGCTGGGCGGCGCCGACCAGTGGGGCAACATCACCACCGGCACGGAGCTGATCCGCCGCAAGCTGGGCGCAGAGGCCGAGGCCTTCGGCATCACCTGCCCGCTGATCACCAAGGCCGACGGCACGAAATTCGGCAAGACCGAGAGCGGCAACGTATGGCTCGACCCGCGCTACACATCGCCCTACAAGTTCTACCAGTTCTGGCTCAACGTCAGCGACGAGGACGCCAAACGCTACATCAAGATCTTCACGCTGCTCGACCGTGAGACCATCGACGCACTCATCGCCGAGCACGACGCGGCTCCCCACCTGCGCGTATTGCAGAAACGGCTGGCCGAGGAGATCACCTGCATGATCCACTCGCGCGAAGAGTACGAAAAGGCCGTCGAGGCCTCGGCCATCCTCTTCGGCGGCGCCACGTCGGAGGCTCTGCACCGTCTCGACGAGCAGACCTTGCTGCAAGTGTTCGAAGGCGTGCCCCAGTACCGCGTGGCCCGCACGGAACTCGCGGCCGGCATCCCGTTCGTGGACCTCTGCGCCGAGAAAAGCGACATCTTCGCCTCGAAAGGCGAGTGCCGCAAGCTGGTGCAGGGCGGCGGCGTGTCGCTCAACAAGGAGAAGCTGGCCGACGCGATGCGCCCGGTGACCGACGCGGACCTGATCGCGGGCAAATACCTGCTCGTGCAGCGCGGCAAGAAGAACTACTACCTCGTGATCGCCGAATAGGATGGAATACCGGATCGTTCTCCAGCGCATGGAGTTCCGGGCGCTGCACGGCTGCTACGAACTCGAACGGAAGGTCGGCAACCGCTTCACGGTCGACCTGGAGATCACGGCCTGCCTGGGCGACGCGGCCGCCGAGGACAGCGTCGAACAGACGGTCAACTACCTCACGGTCTACGAAGTCGTCTCGCTCCAGATGCGCATTACCCAGCGCACGATCGAGCGCGTGGCGATGAACATCATCGAGGCGGTCTACGCCTCGTTCCGGCAGGTTCGGCACGTAAAATGCACCGTCTCGAAACTGGCGCCCCCGCTCGGCGGCAAACTGGAGAAGGTGAGCGTCGTACTGGAGAAATAGAAAACTGCGCGCACGCGGCTGCGTGCGCGCAGTTTTTCAAATAGAACCGATATATGCATCATTCACACGGCCGCGCAACGCTGGGCGGCAAATTGAGCGCCGTGCTCGTCGCGGCCGGAAGTTCCGTGGGGCTGGGAAATATCTGGCGGTTCCCCTATGTCGCCGGAGACAACGGCGGCGGAGCTTTTCTGGTAATTTACATTCTCTGCGTCCTGCTGCTGGGACTGCCCATCATGGTGGCCGAATTCTCGGTCGGACGCGCCTCGCACCGCAATGCCGTGGGAGCCTACCGGGCGCTCGCCCCCAAGTGGAGTTTCCTGGGCTACAACGGCGTCGTGGCGGCGTTCCTGATCCTGGGCTTCTACTTCGTGGTGTCGGGATGGACCGCCGAATACATGGTTCACTCCGTGACGGGAAGCCTTGCCCGGTACACCACCGCCGACGAATACAAGAGCGTTTTCGAGAATTTCATCCAGAACCCGTGGCGGCCCGTGCTCTACACCGCGCTGTTCGTGCTGGCCACGCACTTCGTCATCGCGATGGGCGTGCAGAAAGGCATCGAACGCTCGGCAAAGGTGCTGATGCCCCTGCTGTTCGTCATCCTGATCGCACTGTCGATCCACTCGCTGCTGATGCCCGGCGGCGAGGAGGGGCTTCGGTTCCTGTTCCGGCCCGACTTCTCGAAGGTGACGCCCTCGACGGTGCTCGTGGCGCTGGGGCAGGCCTTCTTCTCGCTCTCGATCGGCATCGGCACGATGGTCACCTACGCCTCCTACTTCAAACCCGACACCAACCTGCGCCACACGGCGCTCAACGTCACGATCCTCGACACGCTGGTAGCCGTGCTGGCCGGCGTGGTGATCTTCCCGGCGGTGTTCAGCGTGGGCATCGAACCCTCGTCGGGACCGTCGCTCGTATTCATCACCCTGCCGGGCATCTTCAACTCGATGCCGCTGAGCATGGTCTGGTCGTCGGTATTCTTTCTGCTGCTGGTCGTTGCGGCGCTCACCTCGACCATCTCTTTACACGAAGTCATCACGGCCTACCTCCACGAGGAGTGGCACATGAGCCGGCGGGCCGCCGCATGGTCCACGACCGGAGCCTGCATGGCGCTGGCCGCCGTGGCATCGCTGTCGCTGGGCGTTCTGAAGGGATGGAACATCTTCGGACTCACGATTTTCGACTCGCTCGACTACCTCACGGCCAACATCCTGCTCCCCGCCGGCGGATTCTTCACCTGCATATTCGTCGGCTGGCGCCTCGACCGGAAAATACTCAAGGCCGAAATCAGCAACAACGGCACGCTGAAATTCCGTATCTACGGGGTGTTCATCTTCCTCGTGCGCTACGTCTGCCCGGCGGTGCTGCTGCTGATCTTCCTGGATAACCTGGGCCTCTTTTAGCGGCCCGCACCGATCAGAACGAAACCCAAAACCTACCGAAACCATGAAACGATTCATTGTCCTGCTGCTCGTCTGCTGCCTCGGCGCAGCCGTTACGGCCCGCCCGATCCGGGGCACGGTCAAATGCGCCGGGACGCCGGTCTCCGGCGTCACCGTCACGGACGGCCACTCCTTCACCGAAAGCGGCGCCGACGGAACTTTCACCCTCGACGCCGACGACGACGCGCTGTTCATCAGCATCGTAACCCCTTCCGGCTACCTGGCCCCCATGGAGCAGGACATCCCGCAATTCTTCCGGCCCTACGCCGCTTCCACGAAGCGTTACGATTTCGAGCTGCGTCCGTGGCCGGCCACGGGCGAGGTTTACGAATTGCTGGCGATCGGCGACCCGCAGCCCAAAACCGCGGCGCATTTCGACCGGCTCCGAACCGAGATCATCCCCGAACTGCAACGCGCGACCGCCCTCGGGAAGCAACGGGGCACGGCACAGGCGGCACTGCTGCTCGGCGACATCGTCTGGGACTCTCCGGAGCTGTTCGCCGGCGTCCGCGAGCAGTTCGCATCGCTCGGAATACCGGTCTACGGCGTGATCGGCAACCACGACCACGACCGGAACAAATACACCGACCGGGAGGCCACGGAGAACTACCGGAACCATTTCGGCCCCACCTACTACGCCTTCGACATGGGACGGACCCACTACATCGTCCTCGACGACATCGTCTACCACGGAGCGAAGAAATACGACGAGCAGATCGACTCGCTGCAACTGGCCTGGGCCGCGGAATACGCCCGGCGGCTGCCCGCCGGGTCGCGCGTCTGCGTGGCCATGCACGCCCCGGCCATGAAGGCCTGGAAAGGCAATCAGGTCATGGAGTCGGCCGCCAGGCTGATGGACGCCTTCGCCGGCCACGAACTGCATTTCATCACGGGACACACGCACGTCAACTCGAACTACGACATCCGCGAAGGAGTCGTGGAGCACAACGTGGCACAGATCTGCGGAAATCTGTGGTACGACCCGATCAACAAGGACGGCACGCCCAAAGGCTACCAGCTCTTCCGCGAATGCGGCGGAGAGTTCTCGTGGGAGTACCGGAGCCTCGGATCTCCGGCCGTACGGCAACTGCGGGTATGGCAGCCCGGGCAGGTGGAAGCGTTTCCCGGAAGCGTCGTGGCCAAAATCTGGAACTGGGACCCCTGCTGGACCGTCGTCTGGTACGAGGACGGCCGTTACCGCGGCGCAATGCAGCGCATCCAGATCGTCGATCCCGACTATGCGGCGCATCTCGACTCTCTGAAAAACGCCGGGCGGAAACTCGCCAAATCGCAGCAACCCCGCATCTCGGACTTCTATTTCAAAGCGCGTCCTTCGGCTTCGGCACAGACGATCGAGGTAGTCGCCACGGACCGTTTCGGACGCCGCTATTCGGAGCGCATCACGCTCGAAAAGGCCCAATGACCGGCCGAAGCGGCGACAGCTGAACAAGTCCGGGCGAGCGGCGGGAACGGATCAGACGAACGAACGCCGGACAGCAAAAGAACGAGGCGGATGGAATGTACTTCGGTACTGTCCATCCGCCTCGTTTAAAGGATGTGCGAAAGATCGCCGCCAGAAAGCGGCAATCAGTTGATATTGCGCCGGTCGGGTTCGTGGTCGGGCGAAGCCGCCTCCATGTCGATCTGCAACTTCACCATGTTGATGGCCGTGGCCGCAGCCTCGTCGCCCTTGTTGCCGTGACGACCGCCGCAGCGGTCGAGGGCCTGCTGCATGTCGCCCACCGTCAGCACGCCGAAAGCGATGGGCATGTTCCACTGGATTTGCAGCTGCGTAATGCCCTGCGTCACGCCCTGACAGATGAAATCGAAGTGGCGCGTGTCGCCCTGGATAACGCATCCGAGAGCGATGACGGCGTCCACGTCGGTATACTCCGCGAAGAACTGCGCGCCGAGCGAAAGCTCGAACGTGCCCGGGACATATTTGACCTGAATATTCATATCGGGGCACCCGGCGGCACGCAGCGTGCGCACGGCTCCCTCCAACAGGGCCTCGGTGACCTCGCGGTTCCACTCGGCCACGACGATACCGAACCGCATGTCAGCGGCCGAAGGCAGGGGTGAGTCGAATTTGGAAAGGTTGTGATTCTTGGTCGCCATCGTCTTTCGCTATTTGATGCTGCCGAGCAGCTTTTCCGCATCGCGGGCCTCCATCGAGGCGGGATACGAAGTCAAAATCTCTTCATAGAAAGCCGCGGCTTTCTGCTCATTGCCCTGCGCCTGCTCCGCAAGACCTGCCTTGCGCAGGTACATCGGGGCCGTCAGGTTGTTGTCGGCGGCCTTCACGGCCTTCTCGTAGAACTTCACCGCCCTGGCGTAGTCCTGCTGCTCGACGGCGATATCGCCCTGCAAACCGTAGTTCTGTGCGTTGATCAGCTCCCCGGGGATACCTTTCAGCTGCGAGAACTTCGCCAGGTATTTGGCGGCGTTCTCCAGATCGCCCGTACGCAGGTAGCAGATGCCCGCATAATGCTTGGCGAGGTTGCCCGAAGGCGTCGAGCCGTACTTCTCGATCACGTCGAGGAAACCGGCCGCGTTGTCGTCGCCCAGCAGCGCCGTCTCGAAATCGGGGTTCTCGCCTTCGAAACGGTTCTGCGCCTCGGCGATCATCTCGGCGGCCTTCGTGGCGCGGGGCTGGAGGATCAGCGAGCGGTAGCCGAAAACGAGGGCTGCGAGGACGAGCAGACCGAGGAAAACGTAGGACATCGTCCGGCCGTTCCTCTCGAAAAACAACTCCGTTTTGTTCATTGCTTCGCCGAGGGTTTCCTGCTCGGCGACGTTCTGCTTTGCCATATTGCTTATTGTGTTATTAGTTTATAATTCGTACGATAGTTTGCAAAGATACAAAACTATTCACAATGTGCAATGTCGTGTCCGGATTTTTTGTATTTTTGTCCTATGCATCTGAAGAAAATAGCGCTGCTGAATTTCAAAAACATCTCCCAGGAGGAACTCGCGCTGTGCCCCGGCATCAACTGCCTGGTGGGCGACAACGGCGCGGGCAAAACCAACGTCGTGGACGCCGTTTACTACCTCTCGATGTGCAAGTCGTCGCTGCCGATGACCGACGGGCAGAGCATCCGCCACGGCGCCGACTTCTTCCTCGTCGAAGGGACCTATGCGAGCGATGCCGGCAAGCGGGAAACCATCGTGTGCAGCTTCTCGCGCAAGGGCGGCAAGGTGCTCAAGCGCAACGGCAAGGAGTACGAACGGCTTTCGGACCACGTGGGACTGATTCCCGCGGTGATCGTGTCGCCGGCCGACAGCGCGCTGATCTCGGACGCCGCCGACGAGCGCCGACGCTATCTCAACGCCTTCATTTCGCAGCTGGACCGCGCCTATCTCGGTTCGGTGATGCGTTACAACGCCGTGCTGGCCGAACGCAACCGCCTGCTGAAAACCCGGCCCGACGAAACCATGCTCCAAATCTACGACATGCAGCTGTGCGAACACGGCAAGGCCATCCACGCCCGGCGGCAGGAGTTCGCCGAGCGGCTGCAACCCGTGACCGCGGCCTATTACAGCATCCTCTCGGGCGACCGGGAGCAGGTCGAACTGCACTACAAATCGGAGCTGAACGACCGTCCGTTCGAGGAGATCCTGCTCGATGCGCGGCAGAAGGACATCGTCAACGAATTCACGACGGCAGGCATTCACCGCGACGACCTGGTGCTGAAAATCGGAGGTTATCCCCTGCGCAAATACGGGTCGCAGGGACAGCAGAAATCCTTCCTGATCGCCCTCAAACTGGCGCAGTACGCCGTCGTCGCCCAGACGAAGGGCGAACGCCCGATCCTGCTGCTGGACGACCTGTTCGACAAGCTCGACGCCGGGCGGGTCGAACAGTTGATCCGGCTGGTCTCGGACGACACCTTCGGGCAAATCCTGATCACCGACTGCAACCCGACACGCCTGAAACGGATTCTCGACAAGGCGGGCGGCGACTACACGCTCTTTTCAGTCGCCGAAGGCGCCGTGACGCAGGAGCGGGCCGCGGCGGAAGATTCGGCGGAAGGCCCGACCGGGAATGCAGCTGAAAACGCCGCAAACACCCCGGAGAACGCCTCGGGAAATGCAACGGAAGATTCCGCGAAAGACGCGGAAAAAGAGCGATCCGTACCCTAATCAACCGACGAACAGCCATGAGACGAACCAAAACCATGCTGATGGGCGACCTGCTGGAGGAGTTTTTCAAACGCCCCTACATCGCCGCGAAAGTCGCCGAAGGCAAACTGCCGGACACATGGCGCGAGATTGTCGGCGACCGCGCCGCGGATGTCACCACCGAATTGCGGCTCGAAAAGCACATCCTGTACGTACGCATACAGTCGAGCGTCCTGCGCTCGGAACTTTTCTACCAGCGCGAGGCGCTCAAGGAGGAGATAAACCGCCGTTCGGGCGTACGGCTCGTCAACGCCGTCATCATCCGGTAAGTCCGGGTTCGGCAAAAAAGCATACCTTATATAATATATATATGAAAAAAGATGCTCCCGCAAACGGAGCATCTTTTTCTCTATGGCGGGAAGGTTCCATTCGCCCTCCCCAATACGGCCCGGCCTTATTTGATGATCACGGCGCGGTTGGCCTTCTGGTTGTTCTCGTAAACATTGGCTGCGTTGCCCTTGCCTTCGTAGGTCAGCTGTTTGGGGTTCACGCCGCATTTTACGAGGAAGTCGTAAACGCTCTTGGCGCGGTTCTCGGCAACGCGCTTGTTGCCTGCCGCCGTACCCGTCTGCTGGTCGGCGTGGCCCTCGATCTTGTAGACCCGGTCTTTCGGACCGCTCTTGATCAGGTCGGCCATCAGTTCGAGGCGGGTCTTCTCCTTCGGCGTCAGCTTCGACATGCTGTAATCGTAGAAAATGATCGAAGTCGGGCTGAGGGTGTTCACTTTCTGTGCGGCAGCGGCCTCGGCGGCGGCTTTGGCAGCAGCGGCGGCGGCAGCGGCTTTAGCGGCGTCGGCCTCGGCCTCGGCAGCCTTCAGTCTGTTGGCCAGATCCGCATTCTCCGACCGGGCGGCTTCGAGGGCGGAATTGCCCGCAGCCACTGCATTCTGGAAAGCGCGGATGTCGTCGGCCGTATAGCCCGGAACGCCGCGCTCCCAGCCACGCTGGTTGAAGCGGTAGGTGATACCAGCCGTAGCGGAAAGTCCGGCCAGATAAGAACCGTTCATCTCCGCAGGGCAAATGCCCGACTTGGTGAGCAGCCCCTTGAGTTCGATATTGAAATCGAATGCGGGCGACAGGCGGAACTTGCTGAGCAGACCCGCCGTGAAGGCGAACTCCTGGCGCGAACCGGATGCATTCTCACGCTGGCTACGGTCCGTGAAGTTCGAAGCCATGTAACCGAAACCGGCGAACGGCACGGCATACCACGCACGGTCAGTACGGTAACCGCCGATCCAGTTCGAGGCGTTAACCATGAAATCCAAGTGTCCGAACATGTACGGCCACGTCATCTTGCCGATCTGGGAATCGAAATTGTTGAACCATCCGCCCTGCAATTGAGCGCGCATACCGAAGACCGGATGCACCCACTTCGTCACCGACAGGTTGCCCTCGAAACCGAAACGGTCGCCCCAAGAGCCGGAGTTACCGCCGTTGGAGAAGGCTGTGCCGGTTCCGAAACCGGCCGAAACCTCCCAATTATCCCAGAATCCGTTCGACACGAATCCGGCAACACTCGGCTTCTTCGGCGTTCCTTCGGCAAATGCGGCAGAGGCGAAAGCCACGAGCAAAACAGTCAAGAAAATCTTTCTCATAATATTCATCTTTAATACGTCTCACATACTTGTCGTAAAAGTACGCATTTTTTTCACAAAAACCATTCAAATCCGGTCAAAAAAACAGAAAAAAGAGAGTTTCGGAGACAAAGAAGCCCCAAATGCCTGGGCATTGGGGCTTTTTAGAACACAAATCAGGTAAAAAAAACATCAGCCGCACTTGGAATAGCCGCACGACATGCAGGTCAGACAGCCGTTCTGATAGGCCATATTTTCCTGTCCGCAGCTCGGGCATTTACCCTTGGATTTCGTGCCGTCGACGATATACTGTTTCAATGCACGGCACACGCCGGTCTTCCACGTGTTGATCGACTCGCTGTCCAGATGCAGGGACTCGATCAGCGACACGGTCTTCTCGATCGGCATGCCGTGACGCAGCACGCCCGAAATGAGCTTGGCGTAGTTCCAGAACTCTTCGTTGAACAGACGCGAAATGCCGCCGATGGTGTTCGTATAACCGTAACGGTCGGTGTACTGGAAATCATAGCGTTTCGTACCGTCCGCCTCGCGGACCTTAATGATGAAGCCTTTCTTGATCTTCGGGGGAATGAACATGGCGTCCTCTTCGATCTTACCCGTGAAGACCTCGTAGGGACGCCCGCCCTGCAAGCCCACGAAGGCGATCCAGTCCTCCGTGCCGTTCTTGAACCGCACGATGTCGGCAGGAATCGACTTGGGACGCTTCTGCACCTCGCCGGGATGCTCCTCGCACTTCTTCCGGCTCTTGGAGTTCTTCTCCAGCAGCACGCCGTCGCGGCAGCCGTCGCGGTAGACCGTGACGCCCTTGCAGCCGCACTCCCAAGCCGTGCGGTAAACATCGGCCACCAACGCCTCCGAGACGTTGTTCGGCAGGTTCACCGTCACCGAGATCGAATGGTCCACCCATTTCTGGATGGCGCCCTGCATCTTGACCTTGGCCACCCAGTCGATGTCGTTGGCCGTGGCGCCGTGGTAGGGCGACGCGGCGACCCACTCGTTCAGTTCGGCGTCGGAGATCGTCGCCAGCTTCGAGGTGTCGTATCCGCTGGCTTCCAGCCATTTGACGAAATTATGATGGTAAACGTTGTACTCCTGGAACTTTTCGCCCGTTTCGTCCTCGTAATCGACGTGGGTGTCCACGTCCGAAGGATTGATCTTGCGGCGGCGCTTGTAGACGGTGCGGAACACCGGCTCGATGCCCGAAGTGGTCTGCGACATGAGCGACGTGGTTCCCGTGGGCGCGATGGTCAGCATGGCGATATTGCGGCGGCCCACCTTCGCCATCTCCTCGTAGAGCGCCGGATCGGCCTCGCGGATACGGGCGATCATCGGGTTGTTCACCTCCTTCGCGGCGTCGTAAACCGGGAAGGCGCCGCGCTCGGCGGCCATCTTCACCGAAGCGCCGTAAGCCGCCAGAGCGAGGCACTTCTGCACCTCGACGGCGAAGTCGATCGCCTCCTGCGTGCCGTAGCGCAGACCCAGCGCGGCGAGCATGTCGCCCTCGGCCGTGATGCCCAGACCCGTACGGCGGCCCTTCCGCGCCATTTCGCGGATCTTCTTCCAAAGCTCCAGCTCCACGCGGCGCACATCCAGGTCTTCGGGGTCGGCGGCGATCTTCCCGATGATCTGTTCGACCTTTTCCAGTTCGAGGTCGATGATGTCGTCCATCATGTGCATCGCCTTGTATACGTGGTCCCTGAACTTGTCGAAATTGAACTTCGCATCGGCCTTGAACGGGTTGTCCACATAGCTCAACAGGTTCATCGCCAGCAGGCGGCACGAATCGTAGGGGCAGAGCGGGATCTCGCCGCAGGGGTTGGTCGAAACCGTCACGAAACCCTCGTCGGCATAGCAGTCGGGAATGCTTTCGCGGATGATCGTATCCCAGAACAGCACGCCCGGTTCGGCAGACTTCCACGCGTTGTGGATGATCTTCTCCCAGAGCTTCCGGGCGTCGATGTCCTGCTCGTATTTGGGGTTGTCCGACTTGATCGGGAACTGCTGGTGGTATTTCTTCCCGGCGAGAGCCGCACGCATGAAATCGTCGTCGATCTTGATCGAGACGTTGGCGCCCGTCACCTTGCCCGTGTCGACCTTGGCGTCGATGAACCGCTCGGCGTCGGGATGCTTGATCGACAGCGACAGCATCAGCGCGCCGCGCCGCCCGTCCTGCGCCACCTCGCGCGTCGAGTTCGAGTAACGCTCCATGAAGGGCACGATGCCCGTCGACGTGAGTGCCGAGTTGAGCACCGGGCTACCCGTGGGGCGGATGTGCGAAAGGTCGTGGCCCACGCCGCCGCGGCGTTTCATCAGCTGGACCTGCTCCTCGTCCATGCGGAAGATGCCGCCGTAGGAGTCGGCGGGGTTCTTATGGCCGATGACGAAGCAGTTCGACAGCGACGCCACCTGGAAATTGTTGCCGATGCCGGTCATCGGGCCGCCCTGCGGAATGACGTAACGGAAATGGTCGAGCAACGCGAAAACCTCCTCCTTCGGGAGCGGGTTCGGGTATTTTTGCTCGATGCGTTCGATTTCGGAAGCGATGCGCTCGTGCATCTCGCGCGGCGATTTCTCGTAGATGTTTCCGAAAGAGTCCTTGAGGGCGTACTTGCTGACCCACACCGTGGCGGCGAGGTCGTCCCCGTCGAAATACTTCTTCGACTCGGCAACCGCATCGTTGTAATTGACCTTCTGCGGCGTGTCGGCTTTGGTGGCTTTTGACATAACTATTTTCAGACTATTATTTCTATATTTTCAGATTTCAGGCGTCACGGCGGGCAAAACCCGGTTCTACAAAATTGCGGCTTTTCCGGATAAAAAGCCAGCATGAAGAGCCAAACTTATTCACAAAATATCTACAAAAGAGCAAAAGGCACGCCCCAGATACCCGGAGCGCGCCTTCGGTCCGAAGGCGGGATTATTTCACCGCCACGGCGTCGATTTCGACCAGCGCGCCCATCGGCAGCGCCGCGACCTGGTAGCACATGCGCGCCGGCATCTCCGAGGTGAAGAACTCCGCATAGACGGCATTCATGGCGGCGAAATCGCCGATCGACTGCAACAGGACCGTGGTTTTCACCACGTCGGAATAATCGTATCCGGCTTCGCGCAGAATATGGCCGAGGTTCGTGAGCGACCGGCGCGTCTGGGCCTCGATGCCTTCGTCCATCTTTCCGGACGCGGCGTCGATCGGGAGCTGTCCCGAAACATAGAGCGCGCCGCCGGCCTCGACGGCCTGCGAATAGGGACCCACGGCCTTGGGCGCATGGGGAGAAGCGATGATGGTTTTCATAAAAAATTATCTTGAAATTATTTAAGCCTTCGTGCTTTCAACCGCCGTACTCGCAGCCTCTGGCCGCATGTACAGGCCCGACCCTCCCTTGAATCCACGCCGAAGCGGGGACTTATATCCGCCTGCGGCGGAAATATCGGGTCCGGAAGTTGTACAAAGGTATAATTAATTCCCTATATTTGCCATATGATCCAAATGGAAAAACGATGAAGATTTTACTGAAAATTGCGATAGTCGCTGTCGCTGCGGCCTTTATGGCCGGATGCTGCAACTGCCGCTCCTACCAGAAAAAGACCCGCCGCCCGCTGGCGGGCACCGAGTGGCAGCTGATCCAGCTCGGCGGCAAGGCGGTCAAACCCGAGGAGGGCAAATTCACCGTCACGCTGCTCGCCGAAGGCAACCGCCTGACGGGCGTCGGGGCCTGCAACCGCCTGACGGGCGCCTACAAGACCGACGGGAAACGCACGCTGAAGATCGGGCCTCTGGCCGCGACGATGATGGCCTGCCCGGGCATGGACGAGGAGGACGCCTTCACCAAAATGCTCGAATCGGTGACCCATTACGACATGGACGGCCCGATGCTGCTGCTGTTGAGCGACGGCGAACTGCGCGCCGTGTTCCAGGCCAGGCCATGACGTTCCGGGGTCTGATCGGCGCCTGCGTCCTGCTCACCGCCCCGGCGGCGGCTTTCGGACAAAAACCTACCGCGGCAAAGCAGCCGGTGGCGGCAGATTCGGCAGCGGCACAGCCGGCGGAAAAACAGCCGGCGGCCCGGATCGTCGTATTTCGCGATTCGCTCGTTCTCATACATTGCGACACGCCGCCCCTGTTCCGGGAAGGCGACATCCGAACATTCCGCGAGTGGGTGAACGAACAGGTCCGGAATGTCCGGATCGTCATCGGCTGCCCACCCTTTCCACCCCGCGTGGTGGTTTCGTTCGTGATCGGCACGACGGGGCGGCTGACCGGCATTCGTGTCCTGCAATCGCCCGACAGCAAGTTATCCGCCGAAGCGGTCCGGGCGCTTGAAAGCTCCCCGCACTGGAAGCCGGGAGAGCTGTACGGACGAAAGGTCCCCGTGGAAATCACAATTCCCGTGGACTTCCGCTCGTCCAATTAAAAAAGGACCGGATGCATCCGGTCCTTTTTCAGTTTTGCATTGCCCGCTATTTCAGGTGCGGATTCAGGCGGCCCCACTCGCCGACGGGAGGCAGAATGCCCATCGCGATCACCTCGTCGCGCAGTTTGCAGAGGTGTTCGTAACTCTCCGTCAGTTTTTGGCGCTCCCCGGCCGTGCCCTGCACGTTCTTATACGACACGCCCTCCTTCGTGATGACGGTCTCCATCGCCATGAGGATGTGCTTGAACTCGTCGTTGTGGACGAATACGCCGGCGGGATAGGTGAACGGCTTGCCGCCCATCGCCGCCGCGATCATCGAGATCGAGATATAGGCCGGACTCTGGAACGACGAACGGCCGCGCAGGTCGATGATGTGCTTGCCGCCCTGGATCACCCGCTGTTGCAGGTCGGCCCAGTCGCCCTCGGGCATTTCTTTGCCGATCAGCTCCGAAAGGGGCCGTCCGGCGACGAGCGTCGTCGAGGCGAAGACCGCCATCTGCTCGCCGTGGCCGCCGTAGGTGCGGCAGTTGCGGATTTCGTCGGGCGAGATTTTGAAATATTTGGCCAGTTCCGAACGCAGGCGCGTGGAGTCCAGCGCCGCGAGGGTCGAAACCTGCGAAGGCTTCAGCCCCGCATAGATCAGCGTGATCAGTCCCGTGATGTCGGCCGGATTGAAGACCACCACGACGTGCTTCACGTCCGGACAATAGGACTTGATGTCCTTGCCGAACTGTTCGGCGATCTGGGCGTTGCCTTTCAGCAGATCCTCGCGCGTCATGCCCGCCTTGCGGGCCGCGCCGCCCGACGACACGACGTAAGCCGCATCGGTCAGCGCCTCGCGGATGTCGGTCGTCCACGTGATGTTCGCCCCCTCGAAGGCGCAGTGGTAAAGCTCCTCGGCCACGCCCTCCAGCGCCGGTCCATACGGATCGTAGAGGCAAATGTTCGGCGTCAGGCGCATCATCAGCGCCGTCTGCGCCATGTTCGAGCCGATCATGCCGGCCGCACCCACGATGGTGAGTTTCTCGTTCGTTACAAAGTCCATAGTGTTGTTATTTTATTGAAACCACAAATTCGTCCCCTAAAACCCGCCTCCCGAGCGGGCCGGCTACTCGATCTCCCGGCGGTTCATCAGCGCGTGGGTGATCGTCAGTTCGTCGACATACTCCAGTTCGTCGCCGAAACCGATACCGCGCGCGATCGACGTAACTTTCAGCCCCGGGAACTGCCGCAGGCGGTTCATCAGGTAGAAAAGCGTCGTCTCCCCTTCGACCGAAGTCGAGATGGCGAGGATCACCTCCTTCCCCCCGCCGCGGGCGATCCGTTCGCACAGCAGGTCGATCTTCAGGTCCGAGGGCGAGATGCCCTGCATGGGCGAGATGACGCCGCCCAGCACGTGGTACATCCCCCGGTACTGGCGCGTGTTCTCGACCGACAGCACATCGGCCACCTGCTCCACGACGCAGATCGTCGCATGGTCCCGTTCCCGGTCGGCGCAGATCGGACACACCTCCTCGTCGGAGAGGTTGTTGCACTGCGAACAGTAGCGGATCTCGTTGCGGAACCGGTCGATGCTCTCCGTCATCTCGGCCACCGAATCCCGCTCCATGCGCAGGATGTGGATGGCCAGGCGCAACGCCGTGCGGCGTCCCACGCCCGGAAGCTTCGAAAGTTCGCCGACGACGTCCTGTAAAAGTTTCGACATTTAAATCGTTTCGACGGTTTTACATTCGAGCCACCCCTTCTTGCCGTCGGCAATGGTGATCTCGCACCAGTTGTCGAGGCGGTCGGTGATCTCGACGAGCGTCCCCTCGTGCAGCACGAAGAGGTCGGTCGCCGACTTGTCGGGCGAACTCTTCACGGCCGTCGAGAGCGACATCACGACGGCCTGCGTGTCGTCGAGCATCTCGCGCCGCTCGCCCATGGCGAACCAGCTCGTGAGCATGAAGACCGCCGCAGCGACGAGAGTTCCGTAGAACCCCGCCTTGCGCAACGGCAAACGCTGTGCCAACAGGTAGGCGAGGAACAGCGCCAGGGCGCAGACCAACGCCGCGAGCGAGAAGACGCTCCACGCCGTGCAGCTCATCAGACGGCGCACGCCGCGCATCCATTCGGTGAAGAAAAATTCGGGTATCTGCTCGATGTTGTCCTTCGTGCGGGCCTCGGCGACGCTCAAATTATAGCGGATGTCGTCGTTGCCGGGAGCCAGCCGCAAGGCCCGGTGGTAGAAAAGGATCGACTTGCCCAGCCGCCCCTCCTTGAAACAGGCGTTGGCCAGGTTGTAATAGAGTTTCATGGAACTCAATCCGCGGGCGAGAATCTGCTCGTAGAACTCCGCGGCGGCGTGGAAGTCGCCATTGATATAGGCCGTGTTGGCGCGGTCCCACAACTGCTCGGGCGACGCCTCGGCAGCGGGTTCCGGAGCCGCCGTCACGGCAGGCTGCGCCAGCGTGTCGGCTCCCTCCTGCGCATGCGCGCAGAGCATGCCGGACAGCAGGATCAGGAATAGGGTCAATCGTTTCATAACACTATCGTTTTATCACCGATTCGATGCGAGAGATCAGGTTCACGCCCTCGGAATAGACGTCGTTCATGCGGGCCGACTCGACGGGCGAATACTGCGCCTCGTCGCACCGGGTGATGATGTCCGTGAAACGCTGCGAGTCCTCGGACGAAACGCCCCGTTTGTGCAGCTCCTCGCGGACATTCTCCTTGGTGAGGTTGGCCACCGGGATGTTGAACTTGTCGCTCATGTACCCCCACAGCGCGCGGAGCATCTCCTCGTAGAAGGCATGCCGGTTCTGCTCCTCCATATACCGCTTCGCGGCGCGGAACCGCTGCACGGCGACCTTGTTGGCCCGCTTGCCCCGCACGAGGGCGACGTTCTGCGATTCGCGGATCTGCTTGCGCAGCGCCACGTAGATCATCGTGAAAAGCGCCAGCACACCTAACAGAAGAATCCAGTAGGCGGCGCTGAAGATGAACGGCACGCGCTCGGAGCGCAGCTGCGCCCCGCCCAGCTTGATGAAGCGGATGTCCTGGCCCAGCATCTTCACCTCCTCCTTCGACATGCCGCGCCCCTGCATCACCACCGCATCGCCTCCGCCGCGGGCATCGGGCGTGATTTCGAGCGTCAGCGGCTTCGATTTCAGCGTCACGTACTGCACCCGCTGGGGGTCGAAGTAGGTGAACTCGATGGGTTCGAGGTCGTAAGCGCCCTCGGCCCGTGCGATGAAGGGATATTCGAACTGGCGGTAGCCGGAGATGCCCGAGGCCGACGTGTTGATCGACTCGGTGGTCTTGACGTTATACTGCTCGAACGAGGTCGGCAGCGGCAGTTTCGGGGCCTGCACGAAGGTGAGGTTGCCCGTGCCGGAAATCTTCACCGTGACCGTCGCGCCCGAATTGGCCGCGATCCGTTCCGAAGGGAACTGGGTGTCCATCGTGAAATTGCCCACAGCGCCGCTGAAGCTGGCCGGAGCACCTGCCGGAAGCGCTTTCACTTGGACCGTGGCCCGCTGGCTCTGCACCTTGCGCGGAACGTTGAACACCTCGCGGCCGCCCCCGAAGAAGGGATCGGCATGGCGGCTCTGCACCACGACCTGCGCCACGACGGTCATGTCCACAGGGTCGATCGTGAGCGAGCCGACCTGCTGCGGATAGAGCAGGTAGTCGTACAGCACACGCGTTTCGTACACCTTCCCGGCATAGGTCTCGCGCCCCACGCGGGCCGAATTGGGATCGGAGAGGTCCTGCGACCAGAAACCGTTGAACGACGGAGCCGACTCGGGAACGATGTTGACATAAGGAACCCGCGTATAGAGCTTGAAAGCCACGTGCAGGGGTTCGTTCTTGTAGACCGACGAGCGCGACACGACGGCCCGGAGCAGAATATCGTCCTTGCCGATCCGGCTCTGGGCATCGGCCTGCGTATCGTCCGCACGGTTCGAACCGCCCTGCTGCTGTTGCGCCCGGGAGCCTTCGCCCTCGTTCACGATCTCGATGGGCAGCGGCCGGGTCCGGTAGGACGAGCCGTCGACCTTGACCTCCGCGGCGCCGATGGTCACGTTGCCCGCGGCCTGCGGCAGCAGCACGAAAGTGTAGGTATAGCTGACGCTCTTGGTCATCGAGCCGTTGACGATCTGGACCGACGACCCCTGCGAGATGGCAGGTCCCGCCAGCACGTCGAATCCCTCGAACGAAGGCGCCTTGAAAGTATCCCCGTCGGGTTTGGCGTTCAGGGCGAATTCCACGCGGAACGCCTCGCCGACGGCGACCGTCAGCGGCGAGTTGGCTTCAAAAGTGACCTTCTCGGCAGCGGATGCCGAGAAGATCGCCAGCACGAAGAGTGCTGTCAGGGATATTTTTGCAACAAAGTCTCTCATCACAAAACGATATGTCTGTCAATTCGCACCGCACCCCGTACCGGCCGGCCGCTGTCGCCGCCGGCGTTTGCCGATCCGGCTCCGCACGGCCAAAAGCCGGAACCAAGGGGCGGCGCCCGGTCCGCCGGGATACGGACCCGGCTCCACGCACCCTCTTCCGAAAGCCGTCTCTCAAACGGCCACAGGGAGGGGCTTGTCGCGGCGCGACCGGAATTTCGCCCGGATTATCTGCCGGATTTCATACCTTACGACGGTCTTTTTTACAATTTTACAACGCAAAGTTTTGCGCGTTAGTATTTTTTCATGCAACTAATTTACACCTGCCGTCCGAAACGCCAATTTTGCCGCTTGCGCCACCAAGCCCCTCCCTGAAGGAGGGGTTTGGGGTGAGGTCGGATTGGCAAACGGCGCCGCAGGCGGCGACAACACCAATCGGGAGCGGGAAACAGTGCATGGTATAAACGACCGTTCTTAATGCTTGAAATCGGCGAAAAAGTCGTTCCCCTTGTCATCGACGATGATGAACGCCGGGAAGTTCTCGACATAGATCTTGCGCACGGCCTCCATGCCCAGTTCGGGGAAGTCCACGACCTCGACCGACTTGATGGAGTTCTTCGCCAGGATCGCTGCCGGGCCGCCGATCGAACCGAGGTAGAAACCGCCGTGTTTGCGGCAGGCGTCGGTCACCTGCTGCGAGCGGTTGCCCTTGGCCACCATCACCAGCGAACCGCCCTGCGACTGGAACAGGTCGACGTAGGGATCCATGCGCCCGGCCGTCGTGGGGCCGAACGAACCCGAAGCCATGCCCTGCGGCGTCTTGGCCGGACCGGCGTAGTAAACCGGATGCTTCTTGAAGTATTCGGGCATCGGCTTGCCCTCGTCGAGCATCTGCTTGATGCGGGCGTGGGCGATGTCGCGGGCGACGATCAGCGTGCCGCGCAGATTCAGGCGCGTCTTGATCGGGTATTTCGTGAGAATCGCACGCACCTTGTCCATGCCCTCGTCGAGGTCGATGTCCACGGCCGGGGACATCGAGGGAGCCTCGGTCGGCAGGAAGCGCGCGGGATTCTTCTCCAGCTCTTCGAGGAAGATGCCCTCGGGCGTGATCTTGGCCTTGATGTTGCGATCGGCCGAGCAGCTCACGCCGATGGCCACGGGGCACGAAGCCGCATGGCGCGGAGCGCGGATCACCCGCACGTCGTGCACGAGGTACTTGCCGCCGAACTGGGCGCCGACGCCGCTCTCGCGGCAGATTTTCAGCACCTTCTCCTCCCATTCCAGGTCGCGGAAGCAGCGGCCGCCCTCGTTGCCCGAGGTGGGCAGCTCGTCGAGGTAGCCGGCCGAAGCCTTCTTCACCGTCGAAAGGCACATCTCGGCCGACGTGCCGCCGATGCAGATGGCCAGGTGGTAGGGCGGGCAGGCCGACGTGCCGAGGTCGAAGATATGCTGTTGGATGAATTTCGTGAGCGACTCCTCGTTCAGCAACGCTTTGGTCTGCTGGTAGAGGAAGGTCTTGTTGGCCGAGCCGCCGCCCTTGGTGATGAAGAGGAACTCGTACTCCATGCCGGGCTTGCCGCCGTAGATGTCGATCTGCGCGGGAAGGTTCGTGCCCGAGTTCTTCTCGTCGGTCATCGTAAAGGGAACCACCTGCGAATAGCGCAGGTTACGGTCCTTGTAGGTCTCGTAAACGCCCCGGGCGATGCACTCGGCGTCGTCGGCCCCCGTCCAGACATCCTCGCCCTTGTGGCCGATGCAGATGGCCGTGCCGGTGTCCTGGCAGGTGGGCAGTTCGCCTTCGGCCGAGACGGTCTGGTTCAGCAGCATCGTGTAGGCCACGAACTTGTCGTTGTCGGTGGCTTCGGGGTCTTCGAGAATGTTGCGCAGTTTCTGGAGATGCGCGGCGCGCAGGTAGAACGACACGTCGGCATAAGCCTCCTTCGAAAGCAGTTCGAGGCCCTTGGGATCGACCTTGAGGATCTTGCGTCCGTCGCACTCCACGACCTTCACGTACTCCTTCGTCAAAAGACGGTACTTGGTTTTGTCTTCCCCCACGGGGAACGGCTCCTGATAGATGAAATCTGCCATAGTATTTATAATGTTTGTATGTTGCTTCCTGTCTGCCCGCCGCGGACCGCCGTCCATTCGCGGCCTTCAGCCGCGCCTGCAAATCCGGCCCGCCCGAAACCCGTTCCCGGGAAGGACTTGCCGCATGCGGCCGGAAAATGCGGTCGCATGTCCCGCCCATCCGAAAATCCCTGCAAATTTACGAAAAACAATCCGGATTGTACAACGATTTCCCGGTTCGTCTGTTATTTTTTTCACAAAAAAGGCCTGTTATTTAGAATTTTTAGTAAATTTGTGCGGTTTTTTGAGTGCAACAAATTCACTAATATTTCAAATACTATGGTATCGTACAAAGATCTGGGTCTTGTGAACACGCGCGAGATGTTCGCCAAGGCCATCAAAGGAGGTTACGCCGTTCCGGCATTCAACTTCAACAACATGGAGCAGCTCCAGGCTATCGTCATGGCTGCCGCCGAGACCAAGTCGCCCGTCATCCTCCAGGTATCGAAGGGTGCGCGCAACTACGCCAACCAGACCCTGCTGCGCTACATGGCCGAAGGAGCCGTGGAGTACGCCAAGGAACTGGGCTGGGCCAAACCCCAGATCGTACTGCACCTCGACCACGGAGATTCGTTCGAACTGTGCAAGAGCTGCGTGGACATGGGATTCTCGTCGGTGATGATCGACGGCTCGGCGCTCCCCTACGACGAGAACGTCGCCCTGACGAAGCGGGTCGTGGAGTACGCTCACCAGCACGACGTGACGGTCGAAGGCGAACTGGGCGTGCTGGCCGGCGTCGAGGACGAGGTAGCTTCCGAAGTCAGCCACTACACCAAGCCCGAAGAGGTCGTTGACTTCGTGACCAAGACGGGCGTCGATTCGCTGGCCATCTCGATCGGCACCTCGCACGGAGCCTACAAGTTCACCCCCGAGCAGTGCACCGTAGATCCCAAGACGGGCCGTCTGGTTCCGCCTCCCCTGGCTTTCGACGTACTGGCCGCCATCGAGAAGGAGCTTCCGGGCTTCCCCATCGTGCTGCACGGTTCGTCGTCGGTTCCCCAGGAGGAAGTCGAGACGATCAACAAGTACGGCGGTGCGCTGAAGGCTGCCGTGGGCATTCCCGAGGAGGAGCTTCGCCAGGCCGCCAAGAGCGCCGTCTGCAAGATCAACATCGACTCCGACTCGCGTCTGGCCATGACCGCCGCCATCCGCGAGGTCTTCGCCACCAAACCCGCCGAGTTCGACCCCCGCAAGTACCTGGGTCCCGCCCGCGACAACATGAAGAAGCTCTACATCCACAAGATCAAGGAGGTTCTCGGTTCGGACGGCAAAGCCGAATAAGAGATTCCCGCCGGAAGGAGCGTTCCTTCCGACAAACGAAAAAACCGGAGGTTCAGACCTCCGGTTTTTTCGTTCGTCCAACGGCTCCCGTCAGGACCGTCCCTTTCACGCAGTTCTCGGCGGCCGGGCGGTAAAGCCGCCCGCGCACTTCGGCCGGGAGTTTCCCGACGGTCTCCGCCAGAATCCGGCAGAAGGCCTGCGCCTGCTGCAAATCACACGCTTCCACATCGAGGGCGGCTCAATTCACTCCGGCCGGCCGCCGATATACCGCCCCACGAACGCCCCGACGCGGCGCGTGTACTCCTCCCGGTTGTCGCGGTACGAATTGGCATGCGACGCTCCCGGAACCACCCACAGCTCCTTGTCGCCGGGCTTGGCCCCGTAAAGCGGATAGACCATCCGCGTCGGCACGTAATCGTCGGCGTCGCCGTGGATGAACAGCATCGGCAGCCGGCTCTTCTTCACCTGCTCCAGCGACGAAGCCTCGCCGAAAGTCCAGCCGTATTTCAGGCCGCACAGCCAGCTCGCCGCGTCGAGCAGCGGAAAGGCCGGAAGCCCGAACTGCTCTTTAAGCTCTTTCGAAAACTGGTCCCGGACGCTCGTATAGCCGCAATCCTCGACGAAACATTTCACATAGGGCTGCTGCTCCTCGCCCGAGACCATCATGGTCGTCGCCGCGCCCATCGAAATCCCGTGGACCACCATCCGGGTGTCGCCGCCGAAGATGTCGTTGGCAATGTCCATCCACCGCAGCACGTCGAAGCGGTCCTTCCACCCCATCCGGATGGCACGGCCTTCGCTCTGCCCGTGGTAATAAAGGTCCGGCAGCAGGATGTTGCAGCCCAGGTCGCGGTTGTAGAGATAGCCGATCATCAGCATCCGCACGGCGTTGTCCGTATAGCCGTGGACGATCACCGCCGTCCGGTCCGTCGGACGGGGAGCCGCCGCATAGATCGCGTGCAGTCGTTCGCCTTCCGATCCGAGAATCACCGTGTCGCGCAAGGCCCCGGTGCGCTCCAGACTGTCGACCCACGGCCGCAGGAAAGGATATTCGCCGTACATATATTCATACGACGAAGCGTTCTTGGCCCGCATCGTCGCATCGGGCCGGAGCGAATAGGAGAGCATGTAGAGACTGCCGCCCGCGACAATTGCCGCAAGCAACAGCACAGAGACAACGACGATCCGGACAATTCGTTTCATAGGCTGTTCAGTTGCCGAAGCGGCCGAAATCGCCGCCTCTTTTCACTTATTCCGCACCCAGCTTCGCGCGGATGTGCGCCAGCATGTCGTCGGTCATGCGCGAGAGGTCCCACTCGGGCCGCCAGCCCCACTCCTCGCGGGCGCAGGTGTCGTCCAGCGAATTGGGCCAGCTCTCGGCGATCTCCTTCTTCACGGGATCGACGTTGTAGTCCATCGTGAAGGCAGGCAGACGCTTTTTGATCTCGGCGCAGATGATCTCGGGCGTGAAGCTCATCGACGCGAGGTTGAAGCTGTTGCGGTGGATCAATTTCGCAGGGTCGGCCTCCATCAGTTCGACGCAGGCGCGCAGGGCGTCGGGCATGTAGATCATATCCATGTAGACGTCCGACGGAACGGGACAGGTGAATTTGCCGCTCCGGATCGCCTCGTAATAAATCTCCACGGCGTAGTCGGTCGTACCGCCGCCGGGCAGCGTGACGCTCGATATGATGCCCGGGAAACGCACCGAACGGGTGTCGACGCCGTATTTGTGGTGGTAGTAGTTCCCGAGCAGTTCGCCCGTGACCTTGCAGATGCCGTAGATCGTCGTCGGCTGCATGATCGTGTCCTGCGGGGTTTTGTCCTTGGGCGACGACGGCCCGAAGGCGCCGATCGACGAGGGGGTGAACAGCGCGCAATGGTGCTGCCGGGCCACTTCGAGCGAATTGTTGAGCGCCCCCATGTTGACGTTCCAGGCCATCTGGGGATTGCGTTCGCCGACGGCCGACAGCAGGGCCACGAGGTTGAAGATCGTGTCGATGCGGTGACGGGCCACGACCGAGGCCATGGCCGTTGCGTCGAGGGCGTTGAGCACCTCGAAAGGACCGTCCCCGGCCAGCGACCGGCACTCGCGCATGTCGGTAGCGACGACGTTCGAGCCGCCGTAGATACTGCGCAGGTAAACGGTCAGTTCGGAACCGATCTGACCGCCTGCGCCTACTATTAAGATGCGTTTCATCTGGTTTTTATTATGATTTGGTAGTAAAGGTAGAAAATAATTATGAAAAGTGTACAAATTTTTGGTCTTTTCATTTTTCTTATGTACTTTTGCACCACTCGAAAGAGAAATGTTGCTGACATAGCTCAGTGGTAGAGCACTTCCTTGGTAAGGAAGAGGTCCCGGGTTCAAGTCCCGGTGTCAGCTCGAGGAATCAAGCGGTTACCGAACAGGGCAGCCGCTTTTTTCATGCACATAGGGCAAAAAGGCCCGATTCGGGACGATTTTTCGCCCGAATCCTGACAGATCGGGACGCGCGCCGCAAACAACGCAAATCCAGGTCTATCCGCATTTACGTTGCGCCTCGTCATCTGATGTCCGTCATGCTATAAATAGGAGCGGAACAATCAATCGCAAAGGCGGCAAAGAGTCATCCCATATCTCCGGGATACTGCTTTTCAGGGTCCGGCTCCGCTCTTTCATCAGCAAACGAGCATTGCAATATCGTATTGCCCAATTTACCAAACGAGACTGACGGATACTGATTCAGCACTGATTACAAACAAATCAGATCATTTTTCAATTTACATTTTTTGACCATATATTGCAGATAGCAACATTTATCATTGGTGTCATAGCCCCCCTTGCCAATGTAATAATCCCGCCTTTCCTTTTTGTGGCAGGACTTGCATGGGAACAGGGGGGGGGGGGGGGGGAAGCGGGAATAATAATAGCATCTCAATAATACGAATCCTAAAAATATACGGATATGTATAAATTATTTATCTTCAGTCTCGTTTCGCTGTATGCGAATTTTTCCTTCGGCGCCGTGTGTGACACGGTCATCGTTGGAAACGGAATCCGCTACGAGGGTCAATACCCTTGCGGCGAAGGGGTGCTCTATTCCGATTCGCTGGGCATTTATATCGGCCATTTCGAGCGGGGCATCCCCAACGGAGTATGCACGCATTACAAAAAGAACGGGCACCGCTATTACGGCGAATTCAAGGATGGCGAGTATTCCGGGCGGGGTATACAGTTCTGGAAATCGGGAGCGGTATGCGTCGGTGATTTCAAAAACGGACACTGTTTTGGAACGGATACGATCTGGTACAAAAAGTCTATCTATGTCGGTGTCTGTGTAAAAGGCAAACCGAACGGAGACGGCATATTATATATCCACAAGGCTTCAGGACGTAAATATTATTTTATGGAAGGACTGTTTGTTGACGGAAAGTTTGCAAGCGGACTTTATTCGAATTCCTATGGGGTATTTTCGACGGCCGGCGGGAATTTCACAGCCGACTATCGCAAAGGGAATTCCGATATAGAGATTTATTCCCAATTGGAATTGCGATATAGGTATGAATTCTTAAAGACATTGAAACCTAAAAAATTCCCGGGAGCGAATTTGACTGAAGAGCAGCGTCTTTTCCTTGACGGGAAATTAAGCTCCGAACAAATTCTATCAATCCGTAAATCTCAATAAAAAAGACATAGAGTTAGATAATGACAGTTATGAAAATTTACCGCCGTTCCATCAAAAAGTCTACTTCAATGTACACTTTGAAACCGATCGTTGTTATATTGGCCCTGTTTTTATTGATGACGATTGGAAATCTGAAAGGCTTTCTTGTTTTTCTTGTTATTGAACTTTGTGTCCTGTCTTTTATTGTAGCGTGTACTGCAACTCAATTATTTTATGTTGTTTTAACGGAGAATTCATTGATTGTCCAAAATCCGGCATATCGCTTCTGGTATGCTGAATTTCAATTCAATACTATTGAAAAAATTGAAATCGGCTATAAGGGCGGATTATCGCGGCCTTATATTCAGGTGATGACGCCGGCGAAGAAATCATGGCGTTATGTGACCGATTTGGTCGATGAACGAGATTATCCGGATTTAATTCAAACATTACGCGAGAAGGGCTTCACGGTGGAAACTCCCGGATTGCATCATATCCTCAATAAACATGAAAACTTATAAGCGTTCGATTTGGAGTTCGGTAACGATCTGGGCTTGTTTTATGCCTATTTTGATGTTTGTATGCATAATTCCATTAACAATCCTTTATGTTCCGGAAAAAAGCTCCTTATTGCTCATCCCGTTTATCCCGCTGATCATACTGTTAGCGGCATCGGCCAGCGCTTTATTTTATATTGAATTGACCGAAAATGAATTGATCCTGAAAAATGCGGCATGCCGGTTCTGGCATAAGGCATACCCTTATCAAACAATAACCCGGATAAATACGGTGCGCTTTTCGTTTTCTCACAGCAGCAGGTTGCGCACCGAGCGGCGGATGATCAGCGACGGCGGCAGGTGCAGGTGCGAAGGCGCCGCGCCGGGCTCGCGGACGGCGCGAATGAGCAGCTTCACGGCCAGCGTGCCGATCTCGTCCGTCGGCTGGCCGATGCAGGTGATCGCCGGATCGAGGTAGTTGAAAAGCATGTTGTCGTCGAACGAAACGACCGAAATGTCGTCGGGAATCCGCAGGCCCGACTCGTGCACCGCCTTCACCACCCCGAGCAGAATTAGGTTGCTCAAGGCGAAGATCGCCGTGGGCCGCTCCTCCCGGGCCAGCGCCAGCTTGGTCTCCAGATAACCGTTCTGCACCGAGAAATCCTCGCCCGTCACCACGATCCGGTCCCCGAGGCCGTGCGCCCGCAGCGTGTCGCCGAATCCCCGCACGCGGTCCCGCACAGGCATCGAATGGGGCGTGCCCTGGATGCAGGCGATGCGGCGGTGTCCGTTTTCGAGCAGGTACTCGGTCGCCATCACCGCACCGCGGTAATTGTCCGTCGTGACATAGGAGAGCATCCCGGCGTCGGGCAGATAGCGGTCGATCAGCACCAGCGGCATGCCGCCCTCCTGCACACTGGCGAACAGCTCCGAATTGCTGCCGCACGGCGCGGCGACGATGCCGTCCACCCGCCGCGCCAGCAGCGCCGACAGTCCGTCCTGCTCGTTGCGCTCGTCCTCCTGCGTGTCGACCACCACCACCTTATAATTATAATTGCGCGACTCGCGGATCACCACGCCCGCAACGCCGGCGAAAAACGAATTCTCGATGTTCGGAATCAGCAGCCCGATCGTATCGGTACGATTTGTGCGTAAACCCTTTGCCAGCAGGCTGGGCGTATAGTTGCAGCGTTTGACCTCCTCTGTCACGCGCGCCACGGTACGCTGACTGATGCGGTATTTGGCCGCATTGCCGCTCAAAACGCGCGAAACAGTGGAAATCGAACATCCGGAACGTTCGGCGATGCTAACGAGAGTTTCTTTTTTCATTGCTTTATTTTCAGTTCACCCATGACAAATATATGAAAAATATCGAAAAAGAAAAGAAAAACGGTAAAATAATTTTGGAGGTTTCCAAAAAGTAATTATATTTGCGCAAACGATAAGCGCAAACAGAGCTAAAAAGATAGCATCCGAAAACCGAACATCTGCTACAGGCCCCATAAGAACCGTATTCTGCAAAGACACCTTATGAAAACAACGGGCGCAAAACGGCAAGAAACGGCATCGGGGACAATCGGCGGACGACCTGAAAACCGAAAAACCGCATCTCCGCGGGGTTGAGCCGCATCCGGACCCCGCAGGGCGAAAAAACGACAGAAATTAACCAACGATAACCGAACATGAACAAGATTCTGGTAATAGGCAGTACCAACATCGACATGATTGCCCGCGTCAAACACCTGCCCCGCCCGGGCGAGACCGTCGGCGAGGCGCGCTTCATGCAGTCCAACGGCGGCAAAGGGGCCAACCAGGCCGTCGCGGCCGCACGCCTGGGCGGCGACGTGGCCTTCGTCTCGTGTCTGGGCGACGACGCCGGCGCCGCAGCCCTCCGGCAGCAGTTCGCCGCCGACGGCATCAACACCGAAGCCCTCTTCACGGCCAAGGACACCCCGACCGGTACGGCGCTGATCTTCGTCTCGCAGGACGGTGAGAACTGCATCGCCGTGGCTCCCGGCGCCAACCACAGCCTCACGTGCGAGGCGATCGACGCCGTGGCGGACCGCATCGCCGGAGCCGAATACCTGCTCGTACAGCTCGAAATCCCGATGGAAACGGTGGCCTGCGCCATCGAAAAGGCATATGCGGCAGGAACCCGCGTAGTGCTCAACCCGGCCCCGGCCATGCCGCTCGCCGACGAACTGCTGCGCAAGGTCTACCTGATCACCCCCAACCGCACGGAAAGCGAAACGCTGACGGGAATCCCCGTGCACACCGTGCAGGACGCCTCGAAAGCGGCCGGGGCGCTGCTGGCGAAAGGCGTCGGCAACGTCATCGTCACGCTGGGCAGCGAAGGCGCGCTGATCCGGACCCCCGCGGAGGAGTTGCTGATCCCGGCGCGCACGGTCACGCCCGTAGACACGACCGCCGCCGGCGACGTCTTCAACGGCGCCCTGCTGGTGGCGCTCTCCGAAGGCCGCAGTCTGGCCGACGCCGTGCGGTTCGCCGCACACAGCGCCTCGGTCTCGGTGACCCGCATGGGCGCACAGGCCTCGATACCGTGGCGCGGGGAGCTGGAGACCCTCGCCTGAACCGAACGAAAACCTTAAAACTCAAATACTATGTTCGTTGTTAACAGCTACTCTTTGGCAGTCATCTTCTGCTTCATCACGATGCTCTGCTGGGGCTCGTGGGGAAACACCCAGAAACTCGCCGGCAAGACCTGGCGTTACGAGCTTTTCTACTGGGATTACGTGATCGGCATGGTGCTCTTCGCCATTCTCCTGGGCTTCACGATGGGAAGCATCGGGACCGAGGGCCGTCCCTTCCTCGAAGACCTCGCGCAGGCCGAATGGGGAGGCATCGGCAGCGTCGTGCTGGGCGGCGTGATCTTCAACGCCTCGAACATCCTGCTCTCGGCCTCGGTATCGCTGGCCGGGCTTTCGGTGGCCTTCCCGCTGGGCGTGGGACTCGCGCTGGTGCTGGGCGTCATCGTCAACTACGTCGGAGCGCCGAAAGGCGATCCCGTCGTGCTTTTCCTGGGCGTTGCGCTCATCGTTGTCGCAATCATCTGCAACGGCATCGCCTCGGGGCGCATGCGCAAGAGCGGCGACTCGGCGGCCCAGAACCGCAAAGGCATCATACTGGCCGTCGTGGCGGGCGTGCTGATGTCGTTCTTCTACCGGTTCGTCGCGGCGGCGATGGACCTCGACAACTTCGCGGCCCCGACGCCCGGCATGCTGACGCCCTATTCGGCGATCTTCGTCTTCTCGGTCGGCGTGCTGCTGAGCAACTTCGCCTTCAACACCTACGCCATGCGCCGTCCCTTCGTCGGAGCGCCCGTCAGCTACCGCGAGTACTTCCGCGGCTCGCTGCCCACGCACCTCGTGGGCATGCTGGGCGGCGCCGTCTGGTGTCTCGGAACGGCCTTTAGCTACATCGCCGCCGGCAAGGCCGGGGCCGCCATCTCCTACGCGCTCGGACAGGGCGCGCCGATGATCGCCGCCGTGTGGGGCGTCTTCATCTGGAAGGAGTTCAAGGGCGCCGACCGCAAAACCAACACGCTGCTGGCCGTGATGTTCCTCTTCTTCATCGCCGGACTGGCTTCGATCATCGCCTCCGGCGGCAACTAAAAACCCGAATCCGAAATGAAAACCTCACTGCTCCCCGCAGCGGCCGCCCTGCTGCTCGCGGGCACGGGCTGCGGCTCCCGGTCCGCAGCGCCGGCGCCGGAACCGATCCGGCTGATCGTCGAAACCGACATGGGCAACGACATCGACGACGCACTGGCCTTCGATCTGATCTACAAGGCGATGGACGACGGCCGCGTAGACCTGCTCGCCATCGGCAACCACAAACTCAGCCCGACGGCCACCGACTACATCGACATCCTCAACACGTGGTACGGCTACCCCGACATTCCGCTGGCGCAGTCGCCGACCCCGGTGCTCAACGACCACGCTCCCGACTACACGGCGGCGGTGTGCGCGATGACCCGCGAAGACGGCTCCCCGGCCTTCGCCCGGAGCAAGACCCCGGAACAGATCGAAGACCCCGTCACGCTCTACCGCCGCACGCTGGCCGCGCAGCCCGACCGCTCGGTAACCGTACTTTCTTTAGGATTCGCGACCGAACTGGCAAAACTCCTCGACAGCCCGGCCGACGACATCTCGCCCCTCACGGGCCGCGAACTGGTGGCCCGCAAGGTGAAGACGCTCTCGATCATGGCGGGCAGCTACGGCGAGAAGCAGCGCGCGGAGTTCAACGTCGTCAACGACATCCCCGCCATGCGGAAACTCTTCGCCGAATGGGACACGCCGATCGTGCAGAACCCCTTCGAGCTGGGAAAGCAGGTCATGTATCCCGGTGCGGCCATCGAGAACGATTTCGGCTGGGCGAAACTCCATCCCGTCGTCGAGGGCTACAAGAATTACCACAAGATGCCCTATGACCGCGCGTCGTGGGACCTGCTGTCGGTGGTTTACCTGCTCCATCCCGAATACTTCACCGAAAGCGAGCCGGGAACCGTCGCCGTCGACGACAAAGGATTCACGAATTTCACCCCCGGTCCCGACGGACGGCACAGATGGCTGACCGCCACGCCCGAACAGCTGACCCGGCTGCGCGACTGCATCGTCCGGACGACGACCCGCGCCCCGAAACACACCGAACTCTGACCCAAACACTTCAAAGAACCTCGTATATGAATCTTTTTAACTACCGATCCGCAATCCGCCGGAAAATCTCGGGGGGGGGGAATTTTCATCCTCCTGATGCTGGCGACGGGACAGGTCCTCGCCCAAAGCAAGGCCGTGTCCGGAACCGTGAAATCCCAACAGGGTGAGCCGCTCACAGGCGTCACCATCCTCATCGAAGGCACCACGCAGGGCACTTCGACCGATGCGCAGGGAGCCTTTACGCTTCAGGCAAAACCCGACGACATGCTGGCCGTCTCCTATCTGGGCTACAAGAGCCAGCGCGTCAAGGTCGGAACCCGCACCAAACTGGAGGTCGTCCTGACCGAGGACCAGAACCTGATGGACGAGGTCGTCGTCGTGGGATACGGAACCCAGCGGCGGCGCAACATCGTCGGGGCCGTGGAGAACATTTCGGGCGAGGTGCTCGAAAACCGCCCCAACGCCTATCTGCTCCGGTCGATCCAGGGCCAGATTCCGGGCTTGAACATCACGATGGCCGACGGCAAGCCGAGCCGTTCGGCGTCGATCAACATCCGTGCGAACACGCAGTCGATCGGCGCAGGCGGATCGGCGCTCTGCCTGATCGACGGCGTGGAGGGCGACCTGACGGCGATGAATCCCGAGGACGTGGAGAGCATCTCGGTGCTCAAGGACGCCTCCTCGACGGCCGTATACGGCGCCCGGGGTGCGTTCGGCGTGGTGCTGGTGACGACGAAAAGCGCCCGCAAGGATAAGATTTCGGTCGATTACAGCGGCAGCGTTTCGATCATCAGCGAGACCGTACGCCCGAAATACGAGACCGACAGTCAGACCTGGTACGACAACTACATGACCGCCTACGTGGGCTACTCGCACCATCTGCCGACGGGCATCAACAACTTCTTCCCCTGGACGCAGAGCTGGGAGGACGAGTACAAAAAACGCATGAACGACCCCGACCGGAGCTATCTGGAATGGGAACTCGACGCCAGCGGCAAATACCAGTATTACGGACGCAACACCGACTGGTACGACCTCTTCTACAAGAAATCGACCACGGCCCACCAGCACAACATCCGGATTTCGGGCGGCGGCAAAACCTCCAGTTTCATCGCTTCGGCCCGCTATTACGAGCAGGACGGCATCTACCGCGTCGGCGACGAGAAATTCCGCCAGCTGAACGCCCGGGCCAAAGGTACGGTCAACATCACCAAATGGCTGACCGTGGAGAACAACACCGACTTCGTGCGCCGCAGCTACCACCAGCCGACGACCTATGCGCAGAACCTGCTGGTGCGCCGCAACCTCGAACACCAGGGATTCCCGATCACCCGCGTCACCAACCCCGACGGGACGTGGACCGCGGCGGCCGTCTACACGGGTTACGCCAACATGGCCGAGGGCAACTCCTACCGCGACAACCTCAAGTTCGACATGAAGAACACGACCGTCGTGACCATCGACCTGATCAAGGACGTGCTGGTGGCCAAAGCCGACTACTCCTACCTGTTCAACCACTCGCGCCAGAACGACGTGATCTCGCAGGTCACCTACTCCAACGGTCCGGGTATCCAGATCTCCTATCCGGCGAGCAGCTCGATGCGCACCACCGAGACGCAGATCGAGTACCACAGCGGCAACGCCAACCTCTCGTTCACCCCGCGGCTGCCCGAAGACCACTCGCTGAACGTCATGGCCGGATGGAACATCGAACACAAGCGGGCGCGCAACACCCGCATGGGCCGCGACGGATTCATCGTCGACGGCAAACCCAACTACTCGCTGATGAACGGCATCGACTACGTCCTGGAGGACGCCAACAGCTACGACTGGGGGTTCGTCGGCATCTTCTACCGCGCCAGCTACGCCTACAAGGGCAAATACCTCGCGGAATTGAGCGGCCGCTACGACGGCAGCTCGAAGTTCCCGAGCAACGAACGCTGGGGCTTCTTCCCGTCGGCCTCCGTGGGCTGGCGGATGTCGGAGGAGAACTTCATGAAGGACATCTCCTGGATCAACAACATCAAATGGCGCTTCTCGATCGGCAAGGCCGGCAACGGCAACGTCTCGCCCTACAAGTACATGGAGCTGTTGGACTTCAACAAGGCCGGCGTGATCGTCGACGGCAGCCAGCGCACCTACACCTCGGCGCCCTCGTCCGTGCTGCCGGCAAACCTCACGTGGGAGACCTCCTCGACGATCAACCTCGGACTGGACGTCAACCTGCTGAACAACCGCCTGAGCTTCGTGGGCGACATCTACCAGAAGGAGACGACCGACATGTTCGTCACCGGAGCCGAGCTGCCGGCCGTGACGGGCTATTCGGCGCCCTACGGCAACAACGCCGACATGCGCACCCGCGGTTTCGAGGTTTCGCTGGGCTGGACCGACAGTTTCCGTGTGGCGAACAAACCCTTCAACTACAGCGTGCGCCTCTCGCTCTGGGACAGCAAGTCGATCATCACCAAATACACCAGCAAGTCGAACACCCTGCCCACGCTCTACGCCAACGCCTACTACGAAGGCATGGAGCTGGGTGAAATCTGGGGTTACCACGTCGTAGGGCTTTTCGCCACCGACGAGGAGGCGCAGGAGTGGGGTCTCAAGGCACAGGAGAAGACCTTCTGGAGCGGCGACAACAAGTCGTGGAACGCCGGCGACCTGAAATTCGCCGACCTGGACGAGAGCGGCGTCGTGGACAACGGCAGCAACCGCCTCGACGACCACGGCGACCTGCGCAAGATCGGCAACTCCTCGCCGCGCTACCACTACGGCATCAACTTCAGCGCAAACTGGAACGGCATCGACTTCGCGGTCTTCTTCCAGGGCGTCGGCAAACGCGACTGGTATCCCGCCGGCGAGTCGGGACTCTTCTGGGGACAATACGACCGCCCCTACGGATACAGCCTGCCGTGGCAGAACGCCGACCGCTGGTCGGAGGACAACCCCAACGCATACTGGCCCCGACTGCGCGGCTCGCTGGCCGTCAGCGGACGCGGCACGCTGCGCGCCGCCAACGACCGCTACCTGCAGAAAGCGCGCTACTGCCGCCTGAAAAACATCTCGCTGGGCTACACCCTGCCCCAGCAGATCACCCGCAAGGCCCACATCGAAAAACTGCGCATCTACGTCTCGGGCGAAAACCTGTTCTTCTGGTCGCCGCTGAAGAAGTACGCCAAGAACTACGACCCCGAAATGATCACGGCGGGCGACGCCGACTTCGCATCGAAGACCGGCACCGACGGCCAGGGTTACGGATACCCGATGACCCGAAGCGTAACCATCGGACTGAACATCAACTTCTAACACGCAATCCCATGAAACCCATACTGAACAAGATAGCGATAATCGCCGGATTGTCCCTCCTGGCCTCGTGCCAGAGCTTCTTCGACGAAGACCCCGTCTATTCGACGACCACCGACACCTTTTTCAATTCGGAAACGGCGCTGGAAACCTATGCGATCGGCTTTCTCGAAAGCCACCTGCCCTCGGCCGCGACGCTCACGCGCGGCGACCAGTACAGCGACATCTGCGTCACGACCCAGACCGAAGGATTCCTCAAGACGGGCGGTTACAGCGCCCAGCAGGCCAACAACTGGGCGCGGGGCAACTGGCGTCCGCTCTACAACGTCAACTATTACCTCAAGCACATGAAGGACGCGGCCCCCTATGTGGACGACGCGACGATGAAGCATTACGAGGGCGTCGGCCGCTTCTGGCGCGCGTGGTTCTACTGGGACAAGGTCAAGACCTTCGGCGACGTGCCCTGGTACGACGAGCCGATCGACCCCGACGACGACGAACAGCTCTACAAGGGCCGCGACCCGCGCGACTACGTCATGCAGAAGGTCCTCGAAGACCTCGACTTCGCCGCCACCTGGTGCTCCAAGGCCAGCAAATACGTCAACACCAACGTCATCAACCGCTATGTGGCGCTGGCCCTGAAATCGCGCATCTGCCTCTACGAGGGAACCTGGCGGAAGTACCACGGGCTGGACGGCAGCGAGGAATGGCTCCGCGCGTGCGTCGCCGCCTCGGAGGAGCTGATGGGCGACAGCCCCTATTCGCTGGTCTCGACGGCCGGCGAGGAGACGACCAATTACAGCAAGGTCTTCAAGAGCGAGGAGCCGCAGTACACCGAAGTGATCCTGGCCAACGAGTTCAACGCCACGCTCAACCGGTTTCACGACGCCTCGTGGTACTACGCCTCGGGCAGCTACGGACAACGCAACTCGGGTCCCAAAGCGTTCGTCAACATGTACCTGAACCTCGACGGGACGCGCTTCACGGACAAGGACGGATACAACAAAACGCAGTTCAAGGACGAGTTCGCCGGCCGCGACTACCGCCTGCGCCAGACCTTCATCACGCCCTACTACGTCAAGAAGGTCGGCGGCAAGGAGACCAACGAATTCGCAAAGGTCTTCCCCGGCCTGACCACGCAGCTGACCTACTACCGCATCATCAAGTGGAATACCGACGACGATGCGAACGAGAGCAACACCTCCAGCGCCAACTCGCTCCCTGTGTTCCGCTACGCCGAAATTCTGCTGAACGAGGCCGAAGCCAAGGCCGAACTGGGCGAGATGGACCAGACGGTGTGGAACAAGACGATCCGTCCGCTGCGCGAGCGTTCGGGCGTAATCGGCGCGATGCCCGCCACGGCCGACCCCTATCTGGCCAGCTACTACGACGGGGTGACCGACAAGTGGATACTCGAATGCCGCCGCGAGCGGAGCATCGAGCTGTACATGGAGAACACCCGGCGCGACGACCTGATGCGCTGGCGCATGGGCCACAAACTGACGGTCGAATTCGCTGGCATCCACATTCCCGAACTGGGCAAGCCGTTCGACATGAACGGCGACGGAAAGAACGACCTCTGCTTCTACTCGAAGAGCCATCCCAAATCGGGCAGCAACCAGACCGGGGTTTCGTACGTGGAGGTGACCGCCGAAGAGGGCGACAACGTCACGACATACAGTGTCAACAAGGACAACTGCCTGGTTTACATTCTCGACCGGGAATGGGCAGACTACAAGTACCTCTACCCCGTTCCGAAGAATGCGCTCGACATCAACCCCAACCTGCGGCCGCAGAATCCCGGCTGGGACGACTAACCCGCTTACCCGAAACGATCAAAAATCCGATTTTATGAAAATACACGCTATAATTTCGTTTTTGTGCCTGGCGTCGGTCGCCCTCGGCACATCCTGCAAGGACGACGAAACCCACTTCCTGCAGCGGAGCCACGACGCGCTCTCGTTCCCGTACCTCAATTCGACGAAGGAGCTGCTCGTCCTGACCAACGGGTCCTGGAAAATCACGCCCGACGACACGTGGATCAGCTGTTCGCCCGGGGAGGGGAACGGCGCGCCGAAAGAACAGGCGGTGAACATCACCGTCGCGCAGAACGACGGCGCGGAGCGTACCGGCAGCGTCACGCTCTCCGACGGACTGAAAGAACTGGTCATCCGGGTTACGCAGGAGGACGGATTCTTCACCGTCGGCTCGCCCGAGATCGCCCCCAGTTTCGACCTCTACGAGGAGCTCGTGGACAAGCGGGTGACGATCCCCTACCAGAAATCGAAGCCCGGCTATAAGGCCGACGTCACGGCAACGCTCGAAGGCGCGGGAGCCGAAGGCATCGCCATCGAATCGCTCTCGGGATACGAAATGGAGGCGGGCGACGGAGCGATTCCCCTCGCCTTGAGCGGAACGCCGACCAAGAAAGGCCCGATCACGGTCAAACTGCACGTGGAGATCTCGTCCGTCGCGACCCCCTACGACCTCACCGCCGAGAGCCGCGCCAAACTGGCCGGCGAAGTAACCGTCACGATGTTCAAACTGCTGCCCCGCCTGGCAGTCCTCGACTGGGGCGACTACGAGAAGGGTACCGGCACGAACTTCAACAACGGCACGCCCCGCTCGTTCAGCTTCGGCCTCGCGCTGGAAGAGGAGGGCGACAACCTGCGCAACTACACCTCGAAGACGGCCGATTGGCTCACCGCCAGCAGCATGTTCTTCGCGCACAACCGTTTCGCCTTCGGCAACCTGCAACCCGGCACGACCTACTGGTTCTGGATCGTCGCCCACGAGCTGGGTCCCAATAAGGAGGATTCGGACAAAACGTGGCTGTCGTTCACCACTCCCGAGGAGAATCTGGCGCCGAACGTCATCCTCTACAAGGATTTCGACGATTTCTGGTTCAGAGGCTGTCCGATCTACCAGGCATTCGGCGTCGAAGTCACCAACGCCCAGATCGGTGCGAACATCGACCCCGACGACCCGAACTGCCCGGCGGCCACCGGAAAAATCGTAAACCCCGTCAACTCCACCGACTCGTTCTTCAACTACGTCGGGAGCGCGACCGACAACCGCGGTCCGGTGAAAGCGGCCAAACTGTGGGAAGCATGGTGGGAAGGCGACACCTACGGCACGAACTACGCCGACGCCGACTATCCCGGCTGGCAGGGCTTCTGGGTACGCACCCAGACCGGAGCCGCACTGCTCTCGACCGCATCCGTTTCGGGCTACATCAAGACGCCCAAGCTGACCGGAATCGGCGAAGGGACGGCCGACATCACCGTAACGTGCCACACGGCGCCCTACTTCGAGCCGTACCACTCGTGGGGACAGGACCACGAACAGCACTACATCCAGGTCGAAGGTCCCGGAACCATCACCGACGGAGGCCCGACCAAGGCCGAACCGACAGGGGCCGCCACGGCCAACACGGACAAGCAGGTGACCGTACAGTGCTCGACGCACGTGGACAGCGACAAAATTCCCACGACCGACTACGTAAACCCCACGGAGCATGTGGTCAAGATCGCCGGAGCCACCAAGGAGACCCGTATCGTAATCGCGGCGCATCCTTACGGAACCAAGCACTACCGCCTGTGGATCGACGACATCCAGGTAACGAAAGACCGATAATCACAAATTAGAAACAACAGGTTTTATTCGGTATTGCCGCCTCGGGCGGCAATACCGAATTTACCGCAACTAAAACGACATGCTATGAAACTGTTGAAATTCACGCTTATTTCGATTCTGGGCCTCTCGCTCTGCACCGCCTGCGGCGGCGACGGAGACGGCGGCGAAACGCCCGGTCCCGGCAAACCCGAAGGTCCCGACAAATCGTCGACCACGGGCATCGACCGGTTCGATGCCTCGAACATCTTCAGCCGGAACACCTACCTGCCGGACAACACGGCGATGCAGGGCTTCAACCTCGACTCGGACGGCTCGGTCTGGTACACGCAGCTCTCCAACACGAACCAGGCGCAGCTGAACTGGGTCCGCGCGCAGCCCAACAAGACCCCGGACGTGCAGACCGAGAACAAGGACTATATGAAACTCACCTACTTCGGCCACGGGACGAACACCGCCCTCGAAGAGGACGGCGCCGACCGTTACCTGTGGGCCGGAGCCTACGGCGTCTGCAACGCCAAAGGCCAGTACTGGAACGAAAAACTGGTGGGGCGCGTCAAATACGTGAAGGGAGCCACCGTCAAGACCAACGAGTGCAACGACTACTATTACATCGGCGACTACACCGACCTGCACCCCTCGATCGACGCGGAGAACGACCTGCTGACGATCAACTACGGCGACAGCAAAAATTCGTCCTACCGGTGTTTCGTCATCTACAAGCTGAGCGAGGCGAAAAAGGCCCCGATGACCAACGTAACGATCACCTGCACCGACGGCTTCCAGACCGACAGGCCCGCTTCGACCAACCCGGTCAGCGTGGTGGTGCGCTGCCACGACCTCACGACGCTGACGCCCGTCGCCCGGCCGCGCTTCCTCAAGACGGGATACAGCGCGAGCGGCGCCACCTACTACGACTGGCAGGGCTACGACGTCCACAAAAACCGGCTCTACTACACCGAGGGGCAGTCGAACTACAACCTCTTCGGCTCGTTCTACTCGGGCAGCTCGTTCGCCTACGTCACGGTGTTCGACTTCGAGGGCAACATCGTCGAGGAGCGGACGCAGGTGGCCGTCGTGTCGGACAAGGACAAACTGACCCAGATCGGCGTTTCGGTGTTCGGGACGCTCGAAGCCGAAGGCATCAAGGTCTGCAAGGACAAGCTCTATCTGGGATACACGGCCCGCGGAATCACCGCCGACAATACGAAACACTACCAGAACATCTTCGTATTCGACCCCTCTTCGAAATAACGCGCCCCACGGAAACCCGTTTCCGAAAAACCGGTGCTGCGCGCTGTCGCTGGCGACGGCCGCCGCGGCCGAGGGCTTCGCCCGGGGACCGGTCACGCCCAACGATTTCGGCTGCACAAGATCACCTACACGCGCGGCACCAGACCGTTCCAGACGGCCTGCCCCTCCACATGTGGCGTTACCGCGCCTCGGGACCTGCGACGACCGTCCGCATCGAGGTCGCCGACTCGTTCGACCGCACCTCCACGAAGACGATGACACGCCCCAAAGCGTTCCACATCCGGATGAGATAAATCCTGAAAACGAGCGGAACTTTTTCCGCTCGTTTCATGCCCGTCCGGAACCGCACCCGGCCTTCGGGGAAAAGGAGCGCGTTCTCCGCACGCCACCCGATGAAATCCGCCTTTCTTTTCCGTTTCAGAACAACTTAACAATCAAACAGGACTAACGCCTTACGCCGCGGGTGCGTACCTTTGCTACAGAAAAAACACCGCAATGCACATTCACGTCAATACGGCCTCGGAACACCTGCGGGACTTCGCGGAACGCCTGCCCGAACTCTTCGACCGGGAAGGCGAGGTCCTGCACGCGGGACGCAACACGATCAAAGCCTTCGAGGCGGAGGGAGAACGGCTGGTCGTCAAACGGTTCAAGCGCCCGAACCTGCTGCGGGCCGTCATCTACACCTTCTTCCGCCGGAGCAAGGCCCGCCGCTCGTACGAACACGCCGTGCGGCTCCGGGCGCTGGGCGTCGATTCGCCCGAACCCGTCGCATGGAGCGAATACCGCCGCCGCGGACTGCTCTGCGACAGCTACTACGTCTCGCGGCGCTCCGACTACACCCCGCTGTCGCAGACCACCGCACGCTTCCCCGCAGCGGGGACCCTGCCCGTGCTGGAGGCCTTCGCCCGCTTTGCCGTGCAACTCCACGAGAAAGGCATCGAGCACCGGGACTTCAACCACGGCAACATCCTCTGGGACCGCACCCCCGCGGGCGCCTACCGATTCCAGCTGATCGACATCAACCGCATGCATTTCGACGACCGGCCCCTCTCCTCCCGGGCCTGCATGATCAACCTCCGGCGGTTGTCCTGCCCCGCCGTGGCATTCCTCTACATCCTCGACCGCTACGCCGAAACGCGCGGATGGGATGTCGACGACACGCTGCTGCGCGGGACCTTCTTCCGGCTGGCGTTCGGCCGCCGCAAGCAGTTGCGCAAGCGGTTCCGGCACCGCGAGGGCTGATTTTTTCGCAAAAAAATACGGCGGACGTTTGGTTTTACGGATTATTTCGCTACATTTGCCAACGATAAAAGCCATCGAATGATGAGAGCATACGGTTTTGCATACTATTTTTATTACTTTTTCTTTTATAGCAAGGGAAAAAGCGGGATCGCATGCAATTAACTGTATACAGATAGTATAGATTAATATGACACGAAAATCCCGCTCGGTTGAGCGGGATTTTCTTTTTCAAACCATTATGGAACAAATCGCAATACAGGGCATCGCAGGATGCTATCACGAAACGGCGGCGCGCGGCTATTTCGCAGACCGGGAAATAGAGGTGCTGCCCTGCTTGAGTTTCGACGAGTTGTTCGCCCGGATGGCCGCCGATCCGGCGCTGCTGGGCATCGCGGCCATCGAAAACACCATCGCCGGCAGCCTGCTGCCCAACCACGAGCTCCTGCAACAGAGCCGCGCCCGGATCATCGGCGAACAGAAACTCCGCATCTCGCACGTCCTGGCGGCCCTCCCCGGGCAGACGCCCGACGACATCGCCGAAGTCCGCTCGCACCCGATCGCCCTGATGCAGTGCGGCGATTTCCTGAAAACCCTCCCCGGCATGAAGATCGTCGAAAGGGACGACACCGCAGGCAGCGCGCGCGAAATCGCCGAGGGACGCCTCGCAGGCACGGCGGCCATCTGCGGCGCCGACGCAGCCCGTCTCTACGGACTCGAAATCCTCCGACGGGGCATCGAGACCAACAAACACAACTTCACACGCTTCCTCCTGCTCGCCGACGAGCGCCGCGCCGCGGAATTCGCCGATCCCGCCCACACCGACAAAGCCTCGCTGCTCTTCACCCTTCCGCACACCCGGGGGAGCCTCTCCAAGGTGCTCACCGTCCTCTCGTTCTACGACATCAACCTCACCAAAATACAGTCGCTGCCCATCATCGGGCGCGAGTGGGAATACCGCTTCTACGTCGACGTGACGTTCGACGACCCGATGCGTTACCGGCAGGCCATCGACGCCGCACGGCCTCTCACCAGCGACTTCCGCATTCTCGGCGAATACGCCGAATGCCCCAACCCCGCGATCTGACGCCCCGGAACGCCGCGTACCGCAAACAGCCGGGAAAAAGGAAAGACACTAAAAAAACAAACAAAAATAACGCAACCATGAACGACATTCAACCCATCACACTCCCGGGAATCGACCCCCGGCGCCCCCTGGTAATCGCAGGCCCGTGCAGCGCCGAAACCGAAGAGCAGGTCCTCGGCACGGCCCGCTCGCTGGCAGCCGAAGGCATCCGCATCTGCCGCGCCGGACTCTGGAAACCTCGCACCAAACCCGGCGGCTTCGAAGGCGTCGGAGAGGCGGGCATCGCCTGGCTCCAGCGCGTGAAACGCGAAACGGGCATGTACACCTCGACCGAAGTGGCCACCCGCGAGCACGTCGCCACGGCGCTGAAAGGCGGCGTCGACCTGCTGTGGATCGGCGCACGCACGGCGGCCAACCCCTTCGCCATGCAGGAGATCGCCGACGCCCTGCGCGGAACGGACGTCCCGGTGCTGGTGAAAAACCCCGTCAGCCCCGACCTCGAGCTGTGGATCGGCGCCATCGAGCGCATCTACAACGCCGGCATCCGCCGCATCGGAGCCATCCACCGCGGGTTCACGTCGATCGACAAGAGCCTCTACCGCAACCACCCGATGTGGGCCATTCCCATCGAGCTGCACCGCCGTCTCCCCCGCCTGCCGATCTTCTGCGACCCGAGCCACATCGGAGGCAAGCGCGAGCTGATCGCCCCGCTGTCGCAGCAGGCCATGGACCTCGGGTTCGACGGACTGATCATCGAAGCCCACTGCTCGCCCGACTGCGCCTGGAGCGACAAGGCCCAGCAGGTGACCCCCGAGGCGCTGGCCTATATCATCCGCAACCTGGTGATCCGCGACGAGTCGATCACCACCGAGAGCCTCACCGAACTGCGTTCGCAGATCGACAAGCTCGACGACCAGCTGCTGGAGCTGCTCTCGCGCCGCATGCGCGTCTCGCGCGACATCGGACAGTACAAAAAGGAGCACAACATGCCCGTCCTGCAAACGCAGCGTTACGAGGAGCTGCTGGCCCGCCGCGCCGGGCAGGCCGGGCAGATGGGCATGGACCGCGAGTTCATGCGCACCGTCCTGCAGGCCATCCACGAGGAGTCGATCCGCCAGCAGATGGAGGTGCTGGGGAAATAGGTTCTCCCGCGTCGCCCGACACGAAAGGCTCCCGGCCTCCGGGGGCCTTTTCGGGTTTTTGCAGGCATCCGGCAAAGGCCCCCTGCGCTTCTTGACCGCAAAAGCGCATGAGACAACATTACATTTCGGTTAAATGTCATGCCGGGGGCATGCAACATCGGTGAATGATGCGTAAATTTGCTGCGGACTCAAACCCGCATTTATGGCAAAACACAAAATCCTGGTGGTCGACGATGAAGAGTCGCTGTGCGAAATTCTGCAATTCAACCTCGAAGTCGAAGGCTACGAAGCCGACGTGGCATACAGCGCCGAGCAGGCCCTCCGGATGCATCCCGAACGCTATTCGCTGATCCTGCTGGACGTTATGATGGGCGAGATGAGCGGCTTTCGGATGGCGCAGCTCCTGAAAGCCGATCCCGAAACGGCCCGGGTCCCCGTGATCTTCTGCACCGCGAAGGACTCCGAGGACGACACGGTGGCCGGGCTGAACATCGGAGCCGACGACTACATCACCAAACCCTTTTCGGTCCGCGAAGTGCTGGCCCGCGTGCGCAGCGTACTGCGCCGCACGTCCGCCGCACGCGTCGAATCCGAAAGCATCCGCTTCGAAGGCCTGGAGATCGACCTCCGGCGCAAAGTCTGCACGCTCGACGGCAAGGAGCTGCAACTCACCAAGAAGGAGTTCGAAATCCTGGCTCTGCTGCTCTCGAACCGGGGCGTGATCTTTTCACGCGAGGAGATCCTGCGCCGCATCTGGAGCGACGAGGTGATCGTCCTCGACCGCACGGTCGACGTGAACATCACACGCCTGCGCCGTAAAGTCGGACCTTACGGGGAACACATCGTAACGCGCCTGGGCTATGGCTACGGCTTTGAAGCATAAACTTTCCTACCACCGGCGGCTGTTCCTGCTGCTGCTCGTCTTTTCGTGGACGCTGGTGGGGTGTTTTATCCTCTTCCAGTACGGGCGCGAAAAGCACTTCAAGGCCGAGCGGCTCGACGCGCAGTTGCAGCTTTTCAACCTGCGGATGCTCGACGCCGTGAATGCGGGCGCGCCCCCCGACGCCTTCATCGCCCGCTCCGGCGCACCCTGCGAAGGAGTGCGCGTGACGCTGATCGACCCGGCGGGACACGTCGTTTTCGACAATTCGCTCGACACACTGCCCGGCGCGAACCACCTTGACCGCCCCGAGGTCGCCGAGGCGCTGGCCCGCGGGACGGGGTACACCATCCGCCGCCACTCCGAAAGCACCGACCGCAACTATTTCTACTCGGCCATGCGGGGCGACCGCTACATCGTCCGCTCGGCCGTACCCTACTCCGTGCCGCTGGGTGAAATCCTGGCCGCCGACCGCGAATTCCTCTGGTTCATGCTGGGCGTGACGCTGCTGATGAGCGTGGCGGGCTATTTCGCCACGCGCCGCCTGGGCCAGAACATCACCCGGCTGAACGAATTCGCCGAACGGGCCGAGCGGAGCGAGCGGATCGACGACCTCCCGGCATTTCCTCACGACGAACTGGGCGAAATATCGAGCCACATCATCCGCCTCTACGCCCGTCTGCAAAAAACCACTGCCGACCGCGACCGCGAGCACGCCCTCGCGCTGCACGAGGAACAGGAGAAAATACGCATCAAGAAACAGCTCACCAACAACATCAACCACGAGCTGAAGACCCCCGTGGCGGCGATTCAGGGCTATCTGGAAACACTGCTGGCCAACCCGTCGCTCGACGCGCAAAGACGCACGGACTTCCTGGAAAAAAGCGCCGCACAGACCGAGCGTCTGCGGCGTCTGCTGGCCGACATCTCGACCATCACGCGCATGGACGAGGCGAGCCAGCTGATCCAGAAGGAGCGCGTCGTGCTGAACGACCTGATCGCCGAAGTCACGGCCGACATGGAACTGAAACCCGCCGACCAGCGGCTGCGGGTGAACATCGACTTCCCGCAGCAGGTCGAGATCGTCGGCAGCCCGTCGCTGCTGACATCAATATTCCGCAACCTCGCGGACAACGCCGCGGCCTATTCCGGCGGACGCGACATCTTCATCCGGCTGCTTTCCGACACCCCCGAAGAGTGCACGGTCTCGTTCGCCGACAACGGCATCGGCATCGGCGAGGAGCACCTGCCGCACATCTTCGAACGCTTCTACCGCATCGACAAGGGCCGATCGCGCAAACAGGGCGGCACGGGACTGGGGCTGGCGATCGTCAAAAACGCCGTTGCGATCCACGGCGGCACGATCACGGCCCGCGAACGCGAACGCGGCGGGCTGGAGTTCGTCTTCACATTGAAGAAACACAGTTAACAAATTCCAGCTACACGACAACCCGCCCGGCCGCATTCGCAGCCTTTGGCTGCGATTACGAATCGGAGCCACCCCTGACTCCCCGCCTCGGCGGGGAGTTAAGGCGCAAAAACACACGCCTTGACTGCTGTGGCGGCCCGGCAATTCGCAAGCGATTGCGCTCGCCTGTCGCCTGCAGTTGTCGCACGCGGCCGGACAGGCGGCCGGATCGGTTTTTTACCGCTCCCCGATATTTTTTCACTCCCCCGCAACGCCCCTGTAACGCCTTTGTAACATCGGTTTCGGACCTTTGCAACGGTAAAGAACCATAACAATTACGAAAACGGATAATCCATGTCCCCGCTATTCACCGCAATCGTCGTCATCCTGGCCCTGCTGGCCGTGATGGGCATCGTCGTGGGCGTCGCCAACGACGCCGTCAACTTCCTCAACTCGGCCCTCGGCTCGAAAGTCGCACCGCGCCGCGTGATCCTCTGGGTCGCAGCCGCCGGCATTCTGGTCGGCACGCTCACCTCGAGCGGCATGATGGAGGTCGCCCGCAGCGGCGTCTTCTACCCCGGACAGTTCTCCTTTCAGGAGATTATGATGCTGTTTCTGGGCATGATGCTGGGCAACGTGCTGCTACTGGACCTCTACAACACGCTGGGACTGCCCACCTCGACCACCGTGTCGATGGTCTTCGGTCTGCTGGGCGCCGCCGTCGCCGCCGCCCTGTTCCGCATCGCCGGCGACCCGGGGACCTCCTTGCAGGACCTCTCGCAGTTCATCAACACGGGCAAAGCCATGGTCATCATCGCGGCGATCCTGTTGTCGGTGGCGCTGGCCTTCGTGGCCGGAACGCTTTTCATGTACATTTCGCGCCTCATCTTCTCGTTCCGCTACGCCGCCGTCTTCCGCCGCTGGGGAGCCGTCTGGTGCGGCATCTCGCTGGCCGGAATCCTCTATTTCGCGCTGTTCAAGGGGTTGAAAAGCTCGGGACTGATCCCGACCTCCGTTTCGGCCTACGTCGGCGACCACGTCCTCGTGACGCTCCTCGCCTTCTGGGCCGCGGCGTCGCTCCTCCTCTACATTTTCCAGCGCATGCGGCTCAACATCATGCGCATCACGATCCTGTCGGGAACCTTCTCGCTGGCCCTTGCCTTCGCGGGCAACGACCTGGTGAACTTCATCGGCGTGCCGCTGGCCGGCTACGACGCCTGGCGCATCGCCGGCGAGGCGGGCAGCGAAACGATGATGATGGGGGCGCTCGAAGCTCCCGCCCGGGCCAACTTCCTGCTGCTGGGCGTCTCGGGACTGATCATGGTGCTGACGTTGTTCTTCTCGAAAAAGTCGCAGCACGTCACCGAGACCGAACTGTCGCTCGCCTCGCAGCACGAGGGCGACGAACGCTTCGGTTCGACCCTCATTTCGCGCAGTCTGGTGCGCGCGACGCTGGTGATGAACACGATGTGGACCGGGCTGATTCCGGCGCGGGTTCAGAAGGCCATCGACCGGCGTTTCGAGCCGCTCCCTGCCGAGGAGCGTTCGTCGGCCCCCTACGACATGGTCCGCGCCGTGGTCAACCTCACCGCCGCGTCGATCCTGATCGCCATCGCCACCTCCTACAAACTGCCGCTGTCGACGACCTACGTGGTCTTCATGGTGGCCATGGGATCGTCGCTCGCCGACCGCTCGTGGGGCCGCGAAAGCGCCGTCTACCGCATCACGGGCGTGATGGCCGTCATCTCGGGGTGGTTCATCACGGCGCTCGGAGGATTCCTCATCGCGCTGGCCGTGACAGCCCTGCTGCTGTGGGGCGGCTGGATCGCCGTGGCAGCCCTCACGGCGCTCTGCGCCTGGCTGCTCGTCCGCAGCCACCTCAAGACGCCCGGACTGAAAGAGGAGGCCGAAAAGGCCCTGCTGCCGCTCGAAACGGCCGAGACCCCCGACGAGGTGCTGTGCGCCTGCATCGGCGAGGTCTGCACGACGATGCAGGAGGTCACGCGCATCTACAACCGCACGCTGGTAGCCGTCTTCAAGGAGAACCGCAAGGTGCTCAAGGAGATGGTGCGCGACTCGAACCGTCTTTTCGAGGAGGCCCGCATCCGCAAATACAACGTCATGCCGACGCTGCGCCGCCTGCAACGGTGCGACATCGACACGGGGCACTTCTACGTGCAGGTCACGGACTACCTTTCGGAGGTGACCAAGGCCCTGATCCACATCACGCGCCCGGCATTCGAACACATCGACAACAACCACGAGGGCATGTCGAAGGAGCAGATCGTCGACCTGATGCGCGTGAACGACCAGGTGGAGGCGATTTTCGACAAGATCAACGACATGCTGGCGACGAAGGATTTCTCGGACCTCGATCTGGTGCTCGAAATGCGCGACAAGCTCTTCGACACGATCGTCGAGGCGATCAAGAGCCAGCTGCGGCGCATCAACGACGTCCCGTCGGGCAGCACCCGCGCCGGGGTGCTCTACCTCACGATCCTCAACGAGACGAAGACGATGATGCTCCAGTCGCGCAACCTGCTCAAATCGCAGCAATATTTTCTGGAGGCCAAAAAATAATGCCGATACGCCATCGTGCAGACAATCCACCCAAACCCTCCTTTGAAAAGGAGAGCTTCAAAAAGCGCCGTGTAACGAAAATGCAACGGGTCCGTCATTTCAGCGAAACGACGGACCCGTATCTTTGCACTGTGAAAACCGGAGAACCGGATTCACAAGTTGGTTTTAGGTTACATAAGTAGGTTAGTGGGAGATGCAGTGACGCGACGTCGCGGCATCTTCGTTTTTGTCAAAAGATGCCGCTTCGCTAAATCACCCTTAAACTTAAAAAAGGGCGGCTTGAACACGACCGGACAATTATTCCGAATCCCGCTTGTCAAGCGGGTTCTCCATATCCTTGAGGTGAATCTCCAGCGCCCGGACCGAGATCTGAATCTCCCAGATCGAAACGCCCAGCGAACCGACCAGCAGCAGCAACGCCGCACCGAAGACATAAGCCGAAAGCAGCATCAGCCCCACGTAGATCAGAAACATCGTCACCACGCACAGGAACAGGCTCGTGACGCCCAGCAACTGCATCGTGCGCGTGAGGTGGAGCCGCCGGCGGAGGTTGTCGATCTGCGCGCGCGTCACCTTCGAAGGGTGCTGCAAATGCTGCTCCTTGAGCGTGCGCACCAATTGCGCATAGGACAGAAACCGGTTGGTGTAGGCCAGCAGAATCAGCGACACGGCCGAAAACAGCAGGGCGGGGGTCGTAAGCGAGAGTTCTTCCATCGTTATCGGGATTTACGCTGCAAAGATACGCTTTTTATCAAAGCCGAAGGTGAAAGGTTGTAAATGAAAAATTCACCTTTCATCTTACACCTTTCACCTTACAAAGCGGCGGGACCCGGGGGCCGGATGCGCAACTCAAACCCCCGGGCCGTAATCCGCCGCACCAATCGTCGGCCGTCAGTGATCGGTCTCCACCAGCCGGAAACGGCGGTTGAATTTCAGTTCCAGTCCGTTGTCGAGGGAGACCTCATGGTTGCGGCCGTCGCGTTCGACACCCCGGACGTGCCGCCCCGGATAGTTCGCAGCCACGAATTTCAGGATCGGCTGCGGAATCAGCCCGTCCGGCACGACACCCCCCGGCCGCTCGACATCGGTCCACTCGCCGCGGGCGTCGAAGTCGATCTCCGTACCGTCGGCCAACTTCACCTCATAGCTCGGGGCCACGCCCTTCTCCATCGTGGCGGAAACCACCTCGATGTCGTGAAAATACTTTTTCACCAACGTCTTCGCCGCATCGGGCAGTTCGTGCATCCTGACCGGAACTTCGTCACCGCCGGCGAACGCCGCCGTCGCAAAAAGCCCCGCACCCAGCAGGGCAATCCAGAATCTTTTCATCGTTTTTCGTATTTATACACTCCCGCCCCTGCAAAAGCAGGGCCACAAACGCCGCAACGCCTTCCTGTAACTATTGCATGTCCCGGAAGGCGCCGTCAATACCTGATCGTAGGCATTTTTTAAATTTTTATAAAAAATTGTAACCGCTCTTTGGCCGGTGTGAAAAAAATAACGTATCTTTGCCGACCGAAATAGGACAATTATCATCTCAAAACGAACAATATCATCTATGGAACTGAACAAAACCTTTATCGACGGGCTTTGGAGCAAAGAGATCAACGTGACGAGCTTCGTACAGACAAACATCACCCCCTACCTGGGCGACGCCTCGTTCCTCGCAGGACCTACCGAGCGAACGAAGCACATCTGGAACCTCTGCCTCAAGGCCCTCGAAGAGGAGCGTCAGCATAACGGCGTCCGCGCGCTGGACAACAAGACCGTTTCGACCGTCACCTCGCACAAGGCCGGCTACATCGACCGCGAAAACGAGCTGATCGTGGGCCTTCAAACCGACGAACTGCTCAAGCGCGCCATCAAACCTTTCGGCGGCATCAATGTCGTATCGCGCGCCTGCAAGGAGAACGGCGTGGAGGTCGACGAGAAGGTGAAGGACATCTTCACCCACTACCGCAAGACGCACAACGACGGCGTGTTCGACGTCTACACCGAGGAGATCCGCTCGTTCCGCTCGCTGGGCTTCCTGACGGGTCTTCCCGACAACTACGCCCGCGGCCGCATCATCGGCGACTACCGCCGTCTGGCCCTCTACGGAACCGACCGCCTGATCGAGGCCAAGCAGGAGGACCTCCGCAACCTCACCGGCCCGATGACCGACGCCCGCATCCGCCTGCGCGAAGAGGTCGCCGAGCAGATCAAGGCCCTGAAGGACATCCGCACGATGGGCGAATACTACGGACTGGACCTCAGCCGTCCGGCGCATTCGGCGCAGGAGGCCGTGCAGTGGGTCTACATGGCCTACCTGGCCGCCGTCAAGGAGCAGGACGGAGCCGCCATGTCGCTGGGCAACGTATCGTCGTTCCTCGACATCTTCATCGAATACGACCTCGCGCACGGGACGATCGACGAGTCGTTCGCCCAGGAGCTGATCGACCAGTTCGTCATCAAGCTGCGCATGGTGCGCCACCTGCGCATGCAGTCCTACAACGACATCTTCGCCGGCGACCCGACGTGGGTGACCGAGGCCATCGGCGGACGCTTCAACGACGGCCGCACGAAGGTGACGAAGACCTCGTTCCGCTTCCTGCAAACGCTCTACAACCTCGGTCCTTCGCCCGAACCGAACCTCACGATTCTCTGGAGCCCCGAGCTGCCGCAGGGATTCAAGGACTTCTGCGCCAAGGTTTCGGCCGACACCAGCTCGATCCAGTACGAGAACGACGACCTGATGCGCGAAGTGCGCCACTCGGACGACTACGGCATCGCCTGCTGCGTCTCGTTCCAGGACATCGGCCGCCAGATCCAGTTCTTCGGCGCCCGCACCAACCTGGCCAAGGCCCTGCTGCTGGCCATTAACGAAGGTCGCTGCGAGAACACCGGCACGCTGATGGTCAAGGGCATTCCGGCGCTGTCGGAGGGTCCGCTGCGCTTCGAGGAGGTGATGCGCAACTACAAGATGGTGCTCAAGGAGATCGCCCGCGTCTACAACGAGGCCATGAACATCATCCACTACATGCACGACAAGTACTACTACGAGAAGGCCCAGATGGCATTCGTCGACACCGATCCCCGCATCAATCTCGCCTACGGCGTGGCCGGTCTCTCGATCGCCCTCGACTCGCTCTCGGCCATCAAATACGCCCGCGTGACGCCCCGCCGCAACGCCGAGGGTCTCACCGAAGCCTTCGACATCGAGGGTGAATTCCCCTGCTACGGCAACAACGACGACCGTGTCGACCACCTGGGCGTGGACCTCGTCTACTACTTCAGCGAGGAGCTGAAGAAGCTGCCCGTCTACAAGAACGCCCGCCCGACGCTGTCGCTGCTGACGATCACCTCGAACGTGATGTACGGCAAGAAGACCGGCGCAACGCCCGACGGACGCCTCAAGGGCGTGGCCTTCGCCCCGGGAGCCAACCCGATGCACGGCCGCGACAAGAGCGGCGCCATCGCTTCGCTCGCCTCGGTGGCCAAGATGCGTTACCGCGACTCGCAGGACGGTATTTCGAACACCTTCTCGATCGTGCCCAAATCGCTCGGCCCGACGGCCGGAGAGCGTATCGAGAACCTCGTGACGATGCTCGACGGCTATTTCACCAAGGGCGCACACCACCTGAACGTCAACGTGCTGAACCGCGAGATGCTCGAAGACGCCATGGAGCACCCCGAGAAATATCCGCAGCTGACGATCCGCGTCTCGGGCTACGCCGTGAACTTCACCAAGTTGAGCCGCGAACACCAGCTCGAAGTCATCAGCCGCAGCTTCCACGAAAGGATGTAACGGCTTGAAAAGCCGCTTTTAGGGGCGGGCGCAGGATTTGCATACCGGAACCCGGTTTGCGCCCGAACCCCCTTATTCAAAAACAAGGAACAATCATGCTTCGTGTACATTCTTACGAATCCATGGGAACATTCGACGGGCCGGGACTCCGGCTCGTCGTTTTCCTCCAAGGCTGCAATTTCCGCTGTCTCTACTGCGCCAACCCCGACACGATCGAGGCCGGAGCGGGCACATTGACCGACCCTGCGGAGATCCTGCGCATGGCCGTCGACCAGAAGCCCTTCTTCGGGCGGCGCGGCGGCGTGACCTTCTCGGGCGGGGAACCCACCTTCCAGGCCGCGGAACTTGTTCCGCTCGTAAAGTCGTTGAAGGAGGCCGGCATCCACGTCTGCATCGACTCGAACGGCGGGGTGTGGAACCCGGCCGTCGAGGAGCTGCTGGGGCTGGTCGACCTGGTGCTGCTGGACGTGAAGCAGGCCGATCCCGAACGCCACCGCGCCCTCACCGGACGCGAAAACGCGCAGACGCTCCGCACGGCCGCCTGGCTCGAAGCCCACGGAAAACCCTTCTGGCTACGCTACGTGCTGGTTCCGGGCATCAGCGACGCCGAAGCCGACATCCGTGCGCTGGGCGAACGCCTCGGCGGCTACAAGTCGGTCGAGCGGGTCGAACTGCTCCCCTACCACACCCTCGGAGTGCATAAGTACGAGGCGATGGGGCTGGAGTACAAACTCCGCGACGTGCGGGAGAACACCCCCGAACAGCTCGACCGCGCCGCGGCCCTGCTGCGCGAATACTTCCCGACGGTGGTGGTCAACTGACCCGAAGGGGACGTCCGCCGGAGGGAGTGCGGACAACCAAAAATCCGGGACGCCGCGGCGAAAACGCACGGCGGTCCCGGATTTTTTTCGTACCTTCGCCGGAAATCCATTTCTGCGACAATGAAGAACCGACTTCCCGACCTGAACGTCCCGGCCCGCGAACGCATCGGCTGGGTGGACCTCCTGCGCGTGATCGCCTGCTTCCTGGTGGTCTTCTCCCACAGCTGCGACGCCTTCGTCGCCGTGTTCGACAGCGACCGCGCCACCTTCCTGCAAGGAGCGTTGGCAGGCAGTTTCGTCCGGGCCTGCGTGCCGCTGTTCGTGATGATGTCGGGCGTGCTGCTGCTGCCCGTGCGGACCGGAACGGGGGCTTTCTACCGCAAGCGCATCGGCCGCGTCCTCCTGGCGCTGGTCTTCTGGTCGCTGACGCTGCCCGTGCTCTACTACCTGTATATGCGCTACGTCGGGACCTCCAGCCCGTCGATCGACCCCGCGCTGTTCACCGGCGAAGCGACGCTGCACAAGATGTGGACCTTCGTCTTCAACTTCTGCTACGACACCACGCCGCTCTGGTATCTCTATATGCTGATAGGACTTTATCTGATCATGCCGCTGATCAGCCCGTGGCTCGAACGGGCCTCGCGGCGCGAGTTGCAGAGCGTCCTCGCGATCTGGGGCCTGACGCTGCTGCTGCCCTACGTGAAGATGCTGGCCCCGGCGCTGGGCTACACGGGCAATTACGGCAACACGGGGCTTTACGGCGTCTGCGACTGGAACGAGTTCGGCACGTTCCACTACGTCTCGGGCTTCGCCGGTTACCTCGTGCTGGCCTTCTACCTCGTGAAATTCCCGCCCGCATGGAACTGGCGCAGGACATTGGGCATCTGCATCCCGACCTTCCTCGCCGGATACCTCGCCACGGGGCTGGGCTACGTGGTGATGCAGAAACATTTCCCGGGCAACTACGCCTACCTCGAAATCGTCTGGTATTTCGCCGGCATCAACGTCTTTATGATGACCGCCCCGGTCTTCATCCTCGTGCAGAAGGCCGCCGCACGGCCCCGCGCATGGCTCTCGCGGCTGGCGGGCGCGACGTTCGGCATCTACCTCTGCCACTTCATCTTCGTTCAGGCCGGCTACGACCTCGTGCAGCGGATTCCGGGACTTCCCGCGCTGGCGCGCATCGCGCTGATCGCCTGCGGGGCCTTCGCCGTGAGCTGGGCGGTGGTGCGGCTGATGCAGCGGTGGAGCGTAACGCGCCGGCTGGTGGAGTAATGCGCTACCAGCACTCGGCCTTGTCTTTCAATTCGGGAATCCGGTCTTTCGTGAAGACCGGATTTTTGATGCCCTGCCGCTTCTGGGCCGTGTAGTCGGCCAGCAGCAGGAAGGCCTGACGGCCCAGCAGCACGATCGCCGCCAGATTGCACAGCGTCATCAGCGCCATCGTCACATCGGCCAGGCTCCATGCCAGATCGAGCGTCGCCAAGGCTCCGAACAGCACCATCGCGCCGACCAGCAGCCGGTAGAGCGTCAGCGCCCACGGCCGCGGAGTGATGAAGCGGATGTTGGCTTCGCCGTAGTAATAATTGCCGATGATCGACGAAAAGGCGAACAGGAAGATCGCCACGGCGACGAACACCCCGCCCGCAGGACCGATCTCGCTCTCCAGAGCCGCCTGCGTCAGCTGAATGCCGTTGAGCGAAGCGTCGGGAACGCCCCCGAACAGGATGATGAAGGCCGTGCAGGTGCAGATGACGAGCGTATCGGTGAAGACCCCGAGGGTCTGGATAAGCCCCTGCTTCACGGGATGCGAAACGTGAGCCGTGGCGGCGACGTTCGGGGCCGAACCCATACCGGCCTCGTTGCTGAAAAGTCCCCGCTTGATGCCCTGCATCAACGCCGCGCCGACCGCGCCTCCCAGCGTCTGCTCCCAGCCGAAAGCGTCGGCGACGATCAGCTCCAGCACTTCGGGCAGCCACCCGAGGTTGAACAGCACGACGCCCAGCGCCAGCACGATGTACCCCAGCGCCATAATCGGGACGATCACGCCGCTGACACGCGCAATGCGCCGTATGCCGCCGAAGATGATGAGCAGCGTCAGCGCCGTGAGCACGACGCCCACCCACACATGATCGGCGCCGAAAGCTCCCTCCCACGCGGCGCAGATCGTGTTGCTCTGCACCGAGTTGAAGGCGAATCCGAAGGTCACGGAGATCAGCACGGCGAACAGCACGCCCATCCACCTCCGCCCGAGGCCGCGTTCCATGTAGTAGGCCGGACCGCCGATGAAAGAGTCCCTGCCGCGGCGTTTGTAAAGCTGTGCGAGGGTCGACTCGACGAAAGCGCTCGCGGCGCCCACAAGGGCGATGACCCACATCCAGAAGACCGCGCCGGGTCCCCCGACGACGATGGCCGTGGCGACGCCCGCGAGATTCCCCGTGCCGACGCGGCTGGCCAGCGACACGGCGAAAGCCTGGAACGACGAGACGTGCCGCTCGCCCTTCGGGCCGCTTCCGGCCGACTCGCCCAGCACGCGCATCATCTCGCCCAGCAGGCGGAACTGCACGCCCCGCGTGCGCAGGGTGAACCACACGGCACACCCCAAGAGCGCCGCGACCAGCACATAGGTCCACAGCACGTCGTTCACGCCGCCGATCCAACGGGAAAGAGTCTCCATCAGCATACTTTACACAATCCGACAGCAAAGTTAATGCTAAAACGCATTTTCCGCCGGATATTCGCCGAAAAGATGCGGCCCGGCACGAAAAAAAACGCCCCGCCTGCGCAGGGGCGTCCGTCGTCACCGCGCCCGCAGGGTATACTCCCCGGCCCGCTCCGTAACGGCCTTCTGCAACTCCCCGAGGCCGATTTCCGGCCCGGAGAACTCCACGGCGGCCACCGGAGGGTCCAGCGTCACGACCGCCTTCACGCCGTCGAGGGCGTTCAGCGCATGTTCCACATGCATCCGGCAATGATTGCACGTCATGCCGTCCACGATAAATTCCTTTTTCATCTTTTCTTCGGTTTCAACCGGTTCGTCATGTTCACACTCATCGCCGATCCGCCGGCGTTTCAGCCGCAAGCTGTTGGCCACGACGCTCACGCTGCTCAAGGCCATGGCCGCCCCGCCGATCATCGGGTCGAGCAGAAACCCCCAGAGGGGATAGAGCGCCCCGGCCGCTACGGGAATGGCGACGAGGTTGTAAATGAAGGCCCAGAAGAGGTTCTGGCGAATCGTCCGCACGGTGAGCTGCGACAGCCGGATCATCTCCGGGATTTTCCGGAGGTCCGACGAGAGGATCGTCACCATCGCGGTATCCATCGCAATGTCGCTCCCCCGCCCCATGGCGACGCTCAAATCGGCCTGCGCGAGAGCCGCGCTGTCGTTGATCCCGTCGCCGGCCATGGCCACCGTCCGGCCTTCGGACTGCAACTGCCGGACGAATCCGGCCTTTTCGTGCGGCAGGACGCCCGCCCGGAAACGGGTGATCCCGGCTTTCCGGGCCGTTTCGCGCGCCGAACCGGCGTTGTCGCCCGTCAGCATCCAGACCGTGATGCCCAGCGCGTGCAGCCGGGCGACGGCCCCGGCCGACGAGGGTTTCAGCGCATCGGCAAGGGCGAGCACGGCGAGCGTCCGCTCCTCATCGGCGAACCAAACCACGGTCTTCGCCTCCTGCATCCACCCTTCGGCCAGCCGTTGCAGACGGGCGTCGGGCACGATGCCGTGGCGGGACAGCAGCGCGTCGTTCCCGGCATACCAGGTCCGCCCCTCCGCGACGCCCCGGACACCCTGTCCGGGAATGCTTTCGAACCCGGTCACGGGAACGTCCCGCTCCCCGCCGAGCGATTCGACGACGGCCTGCGAAAGCGGATGCCCCGAGCGTTTTTCGAGGCTGAACAGAATCCGCCGCGCCGTCTCCGGCCCTTCGGTCCACGCAGCGTCCACGACCGACGGACGGCCTTCGGTGAGCGTTCCGGTCTTGTCCAGCACCACGGTGTCGACCTTCCGGGCCACCTCCAGGCTCGCAGCGTCCTTGACGAGGATGCCCTGTCCGGCGCCCTTGCCGATCCCGACCATGAGGGCCGTGGGCGTCGCCAGACCCAGCGCACAGGGGCACGCGATGATCAGCACGGTCACCAGCGCCAGCAGCCCGCGGGTGAAGCCCTCCTCCGGCGCGAAAAGCATCCACGCCGCGAAGGTCAGCACGGCGAGGACGATGATGGCGGGAACGAAAACGCCGGCGATCCGGTCGACGGTCCGCTGCACGGGGGCCTTGCTGCCCTGCGCATCCCGCACCATGCGGATGATCCGGGCCAGCACCGTGTCCTGCCCCACCCTGTCGGCCCGGAAACGGAACGCACCGTTGCCATTCATCGTTCCGGCGAACACCGCCGCACCCTCCTGTTTGCAGACGGGGAGCGGTTCCCCGCTGAGCATGCTCTCGTCGACATACGACGCGCCTTCGGCCACCGTGCCGTCCACGGCGATGCGTTCGCCGGGATGCACGGCGACCAGATCCCCGGCGCGAAGCTCCGCAACGGGCACGGAGCGTTCGCCCGAAGGGGTGATCACCGTGACGGTTTTCGGTTGCAGGCCCATCAGTTTCGCGATGGCCGTCGTCGTGCCGCGTTTCGCCCGCTCCTCAAGCAGCCGCCCCAGCAGGATGAAGGCGACGATGACGGCCGCCGACTCGAAATAGACGTGCGGCTCGATGCCCCTCGACAGCCAGAATTCCGGGAAAAACAGGTTGAAAAGGCTGAACAGATAGGCGATTCCGGTACTGACGGCAACCAGCGTATCCATGTTGGCCGCCCCGTGGCGGAGCTGTTTCCAGGCGTTGACGAAGAACTCCCGTCCCAGTCCGAAAACGACCGGGGTGGAGAGCGCCCACACGGCGTATTTCACGGCCGGAGCGTCCATGAACAGCATGCCTCCGGCCACAATCGGAAGACAAAGCCCCGCCGCCCAAAGAGTCCGCCGTTTGAGCGCCCGGTAATGCGCCGCACGGACGTGCGCCGCCTCGTCCTCCGCCGGGCCTTCCGCGTCGGTCAGCAGGTCGTAACCGGCCGCCTGCACGGCCCGCTTCAGCACCCCGGGAGAGCACTCCCCCGGACGGTAGTCCACCCGCGCCGTAGCGGAAGCGTAGTTCACATGCGCAGACTCGACGCCCGGCAGGCCGTTGAGCGCCTTATCGACCCGGACTGCGCACGAAGCGCAGCTCATGCCTGCGACCGGGAACGTATTCGTGATGATCTTACTCTTTTCCATGGGAACAAAGGTAAGGTCCCGACACGCTCCGGGTGTTACAGAATTATGGATATGATTTATACCTACACTTCATCCAGCGGTTTCAGGCCGCGTCCTTTCAGCCGGCGGAATTCAGTGGGCGACATCCCGGTCTGGGCGCGGAACTGGGCGCTGAGGTGCGCCACGCTCGAATAACGGAGTTTGTCGGCGATCTCGCTGACGGTCAGGTCGCCGTAGGCCAGCAGTTCCTTGACCCGCTCGATCCGCTGGGCGAGGAAGTATTTCTCGATGCTGATGCCGTTGACCTCCGAAAAGAGCTTGCTCAACGCACTGTAATCACGGTGGCAGCGTTCGCGCAGGTAATCCGACAGGTTGACTTTCGAGGCATCTTCGCTGTAATGCACCAATTCGATCACGGCCGTCCGGATCTGCTCGATGAGGCGCATCCGGCTGTCGTCGATCAGTTCGAACCCGTAGGCTTCGAGCAGTTTGCGGAACGCCTCCCGCTGCTCCCGGCCGGGCTTCTCCTGCACGACGACCGTTCCCAGTCCGACATCGAGGGGCGTGAACCCCGCTTTTTCGAGCAGCCGGGTGACGACCAGAATGCAGCGGTTGCAAACCATGTTTTTGATATGAAAGACGTTCTCCCGTTCCATAACCGCATTCGTTTTATCCGTAAATATAACACAAAAACGATTCCGTCCCGCCGACCGTCTTCCAGCCTTTCAGGTTCCGGCCGTTGAAAAGCGTCGGCCACGGGACCTGCGCTCCGACGAAGGTGCAGGGTCCCCAACAGTGCAAGAGTCTCTTTTTCCTATCAGTCGGGCAGTTTTGATCGTACGAATATAGTCTATTTTTTTCGGGTCTTCAGCCTGTCCCCCTGCAAAATTAACCTCTGACCCGCTCCGTATTCCGAAAAAGTTTCGTAACTTCGGCACAGCAAACCCATAGACGAAGCCATGAAACATGCGCACATCCTGCTGCTGCTCCCTTGCGGCATGCTGCCGCCGCTCGCCGGGGCGCAGCGCACGGAGCCGCCCGACCGGTTCGACATCGCACCGGAATAACCACCCCGAAAACAAGCAAACCAACCAAAAACAACCATGAAGAAAACCGCAATCACCCTCTTTTTCCTGCTTCAGGCCGCGTGTCTGTTTTCGCAGATCCCCCGCCCGGAATATCCCCGCCCGCAGTTCGAGCGGACGGACTGGATCAACCTGAACGGCGAATGGACCTACACGTTCGATTTCGGCGCAAGCGGCCTGGAACGCGGCTACGCCGGCTCGAAGGGATTCGACGGCAAAATCATCGTGCCGTTCGCCCCGGAGAGCAAGCTCTCGGGCGTCGGCCACACGGACTTCATCGGCCGCATCTGGTACCAGCGTACGATCGACATTCCGGCAGACTGGTCGGGACGCAACGTGATGCTCAACTTCGGAGCCGTGTACTACACCTCCGAGGTGTATGTCGACGGCCGCTTCGTCGGCCGCCACTTCGGAGGCAGCACGTCGTTCTCCTACGACATCACCGCATTCGTGAAGCCGGGCGGCAGCCACAGTCTGGTCGTCTTCGCCACGAGCGACCTGCGCAGCGGCAAACAGACTGCCGGCAAACAGTCGCTGCAATACGCCTCGCACAGTTGCGACTACACCCGCACGACAGGCATCTGGCAGACGGTGTGGATGGAGGCCGTGGCTCCCGAGGCCCTCGCACGCGTCCAAATGACGACCGACATCGACCAGCAGCAGCTGATCGTCGCCCCGCAGTTCTTCCGGGAAAGCCCGAACACGCTCCGGGTGACCCTTCGGGACGGCGGCAAGGTCGTCGGCACGCGGCAGGTCCGGGCGTCGAACAGCAGCGTCGTCGTCATCCCGGTCAAAAAGGCCCGGCTCTGGAGTCCCGAAGACCCGTTCCTCTACGACCTGACCTACGAGGTGGTCGCCCCCGACGGCCAGGTGCTCGACGCCGTGAAATCCTATGTCGGGATGCGCAAGGTCCACATCGAAGGCAACAAAATCTACCTCAACAACGAACCCTATTACCAGCGGCTGGTGCTCGACCAGGGTTTCTACCCCGACGGTATCTGGACCGCCCCGTCGGACGACGCCCTGCGCCGCGACATCGAGCTGGGACTGGCCGCCGGGTTCAACGGCGCACGCCTGCATCAGAAGGTTTTCGAGGAACGCTACTATTACTGGGCCGACAGACTCGGCTACATCACCTGGGGCGAAAGCCCCAGCTGGGGAATGGATGCCAACGACGTGGAGACGGCCCGCAACTTCCTCTCCGAATGGGCCGAATGCGTGGTCCGCGACCGGAACCACCCCTCGCTGCTGACGTGGACGCCGATGAACGAGGAGTGGTGGCCCGACAACACGCAGTTCCCGCGCTTCGCCTCCGACGTCTACGACCTGACGGGACGCCTCGACCCGACGCGCCCCGTCAACACCGTCAGCGGCGGCGCCGTCGTCAGGACCGACATCTGGGCCGTCCACAATTACGAGCAGAACCCGGCCAAACTGAAAGAGAAAATCTTCAGCGACGGCACGTTCTTCCATCCCCGCCTGCGGACGACCCGCGACCAGACGCGCAACATCGGATTCAACGAGGTGAAGGCGACCGCAAACTACGCCTGGCCGCAGTACGATGGCTCGTGCCCCTACCTGGTCGATGAATTCGGCGGCATCAAATGGGTGAAGGACCAGGAGAAGCAGGCCACGGATTCCCAGACCGAATCGTGGGGTTACGGACAGGCGCCCCGTACGCTCGAAGAGTTCTACACGCGGCTCGAAGGCCAGGTAGACGCGCTGCTCTCGCTCTCCGGACAGGTGTGGGGCTATTGCTACACCCAGCTCACGGACGTGGAACAGGAACAGAACGGCATCTATTGCTACGACCGCTCGGCCAAGTTCGACATGGACCGGATCAAGGCCATTTTCAGCAAACGCCCGGAACATCCCGCCCGATAACGCGCCGGACAGCCGCCCGCCCGAATGAAGCGCACCCCGAAAATCCGGAAAGGGATTTCGGGGTGCGCTTTTTATCCGGTTCGTCATCGTCCGCCCGCGGCAGAGCCTCGTGCACGAATGCGCCCGGAAACAGAAGGCGTCGCTGAATTTCTATTCGCGTGTTTTCCCGGTTTCAGAGTCTCGATATAAAGTATTCCTGCATATTCCAACGATATGCCCTTGATGAACGCTGCAATTGGAGATGCTTCATGTCGGTGCGTCGCACGGCGAGTGGCGGACGGTCCGACATGCGACCTTCTGTTTTCGGCACCATGAACTCCCGAAGGCAAAAAGCCACAGCGCCGGCACACTCCGCAATAGCAACCGACGGTTTTTAAATTATTCACGAAATATAAAAAAAGTCTCCACGGAGTACGCGGAGACAATAGGTTGAAAACCTTCGGCATATAGCCTTATTGTGATAAGATGTAGAATTCTTACACCACAAATATAGTAAAAAAAGATGAATTTCTGCAATTTTTTATTTAATTTTACAGAAAACACTTTCTTCATATGGCAAAAGTATTGGGTTTGGACCTTGGCACCAACTCACTGGGATGGGCCCTTGTCGATGAATCGGAGAACGAATATACGCTGATTGACAAAGGTGTAGACATTTTCCAGGAGGGAGTTGCCCGCGACAAAAACAATGAAAAACCTGCCGTTCAGGATCGGACGAGCGCCCGGGCACTGCGCCGCCACTATTTCCGGCGGCGTCTGCGAAAAATCGAACTGCTCAAAATACTCATCCGTTACGACCTTTGCCCGCCGTTGCCCGAGGAGCTGTTGACCGCCTGGCAAAAAGAGAAACGTTACCCGCAGGACAATGAATTCCTCCGTTGGCAGCGAACCGACGACAATGGGGATCGAAATCCTTACCACGATCGTTATGTAGCCCTGTCCGAGCGGCTCGATCTCGGGAATCGCACACAGCGCTGGCTGCTTGGCCGGGCGCTTTATCATTTGGCACAGCGACGCGGATTCCTCAGCAATCGCAAGGAAGCAGGAAATGAGAAAGAAGACGGCACGGTCAAGGAGTGTATCAAAAATCTGTCGGCTGAAATAGCAGCGGCAGGGTGTCGGTACCTCGGAGAATATTTCTACGGACTGTACCAACACAAGGAACGAATCCGCGACAAATACACCTCGCGCAACGAACACTACCTGGCCGAGTTCAATGCCATCTGCGACCGGCAGCAATTGCCCGACGAATGGCGTAAGGCGCTGCATCGGGCAATCTTTTTCCAGCGCGACCTCAAATCGCAGAAGGGGTCAGTCGGCCGATGCACCTTCGAGCCGACGAAGAGTCGGTGCCCCGTTTCGCATCCCCGTTTTGAGGAGTTCCGGATGCTGTCGTTCGTCAACAACATCCGGATTACAGGACCGGGCGACAATGCTCCACGACCTTTGACACAGGAAGAGTTCGAGACGATTCGTTCGCTCTTCTTCCGGAAAAGCAAGCCTTATTTCGATTTCGAAGAGATCGCCCGCAGAATCGCCGGCAAAGGGAAATATGCCTGCAAAGAGGAGCGTACAGAAGCTCCTTATCGTTTCAATTTCGCCCGCACGGCCACCGTATCGGGATGCCCCGTCACGGCATCGCTGCAAGCGATCTTCGGAGACGACTGGATTACGGAGATTCGCAGCCTTTACCTGCTTGGAGCAGGAAAAAACGAGGACCAGATGTTGAATGACGTATGGCACGCCCTCTTTTCGTTCAACGACGAAGGTCGGCTGCGTAGCTGGGCCTGCGAAAAATTGCAACTCACGGATGAACAAGCCAAAGCGTTTGCAGCCATCAAACTCCCGCAGGATTACGCGGCGTTGAGCCTAAATGCCATCGGCAAGATTCTGGTCTATCTGCGCTGTGGCTATCGGTACGACGAGGCGGTATTCCTGGCCAACCTGCGGGCGGCACTTCCGAAGGAGGTCTATGCCGACGAAAGCCGTCGGCATGAAATCGAACAGGACATCGCCTCGCTGCTGCTTGACTACAAGCGAAATCCGTATAACAAGTTCGATTCAAAGGAGCACCGCATTGCCGACTATTTCAGCGATCATGGATTGGATGCCTCTCGTCTGATCCGTCTTTATCATCCCTCGAAAATCGAGACCTATCCGGATGCGCAACCCAAGGCAAATGGCATTCTGCAACTCGGCTCTCCACGTACTGCGACCATTCGCAACCCGATGGCCATGCGGGCCCTGTTCCGATTGCGCAACCTGATAAACACGCTGTTACGCGAAGGCAGGATCGACCGAGACACGAAGATCCGGATTGAATTCGCCCGCGGACTCAATGATGCGAACAGGCGGAAGGCCATCGAGCAGTATCAGCGGGAACGGGAGGTTGAGAATCGGAAATATGCCGAAGAGATCCACAGCCAGTATGCCGCCGAAACCGGCCGCGAGATAAAACCCTCGGACGACGAAGTGCTGAAATACCGGCTGTGGGAAGAACAGCAGCACGTCTGTCCCTATACCGGGCGGCAAATCCGCATTTCGGACTTCGTCGGGTCGGCTCCGGATTTCGACATCGAGCACACGCTCCCGCAGGCTCGCGGCGGCGATGACTCGCAGATGAACAAGACGCTCTGCGAAAACCGGTTCAACCGGGAGACAAAACGGGCGAAACTGCCGGCCGAGTTGTCCAACCATGTCGAGATCATGGAGCGGATCGAATCGTTTGGTTGGCGGGAAAAAATGGAGAGTCTGCAAAAGCAGATTGAAGCCCAGGTTCGCAGGAGCAAAAGCGCAGCGATTAAATCCGAAAAGGACGACGCCATTCAGCGCCGTCACTATTTGCAGATGCAACTCGACTACTGGCGCGGGAAATACGAACGCTTCACCATGGCCGAGATTCCCGAAGGATTCAGCAATCGGCAGGGAGTCGACATCGGCATCATCGGCAAATATGCACGGCTCTATCTGAAGACGGTTTTTGACCGAATCTATACGGTCAAAGGTTCCACGACCGCCGCGTTCCGCAAGATGTGGGGACTGCAGGAGGAGTATGCCCGCAAGGAGCGCACGAACCACGTCCACCACTGCATCGACGCCATCACGATCGCCTGTATCGGCCGCCGGGAGTACGACCGCTGGGCGCAATATGTCGCCGACGAGGAGCGATACGGCTACGGCGAAAGCGGCAAACCCCGCTTCGAGAAACCCTGGCCGACCTTTACCGAAGATGTCAAGGCGGCGGCCGACGAACTGCTCGTTGCCCACCACACGCCCGACAACATGACCAAACAGATGCGCAGGAAGTTACGGGTTCGCGGCCGGATAAAGTTGAATGCCGACGGGGAACCAATCTACCAGCAAGGAGACACGGCTCGCTGCCGGTTGCATCAGGATACCTTCTACGGCGCTATTAAGCAGGATGGAGAGATCCGCTATGTCATCCGCAAATCGCTCGCGCAGTTACAGCCGACGGACATCGACAAGATTATCGACGATGCAGTCCGGGATCGCGTACGGGAGGCAATCGACGAGGTCGGATTCAAGACGGCGATGAATCCCGATGAATACACGATCTGGATGAACCGGGAAAAGGGCATTCCCATCCGCAAGGTGCGGATCTTCACACCGAGTGTCAAACATCCGATCGCGCTAAAAAAACAGCGCGACCTATCTGCAAAAGAGTACAAGCGGGATTATCATGTCGTAAATGAGGGGAACTATTGCACGGTCATCTATGAGGGCCAGGACAAAAAGGGCAAAACGAAACGCACCTTTGAACTCGTCAGCAACCTCGAAGCTGCCCAATATTTCAAAGCCAGCGCTGACCGGGAAGCCCGCCCCGATCTGGTACCGCAGACCGACACGAACGGTTTCCCCTTGAAATACATCTTAAAAACGGGGACCATGGTCCTGTTTTATGAAAATACCCCGGCAGAACTTTATGAATGTACCCGCAAGGAGTTGGTAAAACGACTCTACAAGGTAACAGCAATGGCTGCAGAAGGACGGGTACAGTTCCTCTTTCATCAGGAGGCCCGAGATCAGAAAACACTTACCTCCTTATATGGAGCTGGGACCTCTCAATTCTGCCAATCCAATCCATCACCGAAATTGCGCCTCAGCGTTTCCAATTTTAACATGTTGGTGGAAGGTTATGATTTCGAACTGACCGTAACGGGCGAGATAAAATTCAAAGATGACCGGCCATGCTGAAACGAACCTTGTTTTTTTCGACACCCTACTGTTTGAGCCTGCGCAACGGCCAGATGATCATCCACACGCGCGAGGCCCCCGACCAACGGAAAAGCATCCCGATCGAGGATATCGGCTTCGTGGTGCTGGAGGACCAGCAGACCTCCATCACGCTGCCGCTCTTGAATGCGCTGTCGGACAACAACGTGGCAGTTATCCTGTGCGGAGAGAACCGAATGCCGAACGCCTTGTTGATGAATTTGGATTCAAACAGAACGCAAGGTGAACATTATCGGATGCAGATCGCTGCATCCGAACCGCTGAAGAAGGGCCTTTGGAAACAGATCGTCGAGACCAAAATCCGCAACCAGGCTGCCTTGCTGCGGAAGCTGGGGTATGACGGAGACAAACTGAAACCCTGCTACATGAATGTCAAGAGCGCCGACGCCGACAACCGGGAGGGCATAGCAGCGAGAATCTACTGGTCAGAACTGTTCGGTGCCGAATTTTACCGTTCCCGCGAAGGTTCGCCGCCCAACAACCTGCTCAATTACGGCTATACGATCCTGCGAGCCGCCGTGGCCCGTGCGATCATGGGCTCCGGACTGTTCCCAGCATTCGGGATCTTCCATCGGAATCGTTACAACTCCTTTCCGCTGGCCGATGACGTAATGGAACCCTATCGACCGTATGTCGACGAATTGGTCTGCCAACTTTACAGAAACGGGAATACACAACTGACCAAAAAGGTGAAAGGCGAACTGTTGCGGCTCCTGTTTGTCGATACTCGTTTCGACAAGGTTGTGCGACCTCTCGAAGTAGGACTTATGTTTTCAGCCTCTTCCCTGGCTAAATGCTTTGCTGGAACCCAAAAAAAGATTGCATATCCTTTATTGGAGTAGTCGAATGTCAGAAGTACGCTTGAATGCTTATCGAATCATGTGGTTGTTTGTCTTTTTTGATTTGCCAACCAATACAAAAACGGAACGACGTCATGCGGTGCAATTTCGCAAGGCGTTGGAAAAAGATGGTTTCACAATGATGCAGTATTCAGTCTATGTGCGCCATTGTGCATCGAAGGAGAATATGCAGGTTCACATTAAGCGGGTTCGACGATCGATGCCTCCGACAGGATTTACAAGTATTCTTGCTGTAACGGACAAACAGTATGGAGACATATTAAATTTTTGGGGTAAAAGCGAACGAGCAAAACCGGAAATTCCGCAACAATTGGAATTTTTCTGATAAATCGTTATTTTCGTTCTTTGAAATACGGAAAATGCATCAAACTGGCTTCGTCGGAACACCCGATCGTATTTTTATAGTGGCAGACAGCCCGTAAGTAACACTTTATCAATCAATATGAGGCCCGACGTTGTGGTTTGATGTAGAATTTCGATAAGATACAACCGCCCCGAAAGTGAGTATTTCGGTGGTGCAGTTGTGGTTTGATGTAGAATTTCGATAAGATACAACTATAGCAGAATAGGAGCGAATCCGAGATAGTTGTGGTTTGATGTAGAATTTCGATAAGATACAACCCCAAGTATTACGAAATGACATTGCGAGTGTTGTGGTTTGATGTAGAATTTCGATAAGATACAACGTATAGCAGAATAGGGGCGAATCCGCGCTAGTTGTGGTTTGATGTAGAATTTCGATAAGATACAACCGGACACTAAAACGGTCAAGGTTCATAAATGTTGTGGTTTGATGTAGAATTTCGATAAGATACAACGTAAAGTCATCCTCGTATTTTTATAGTGGCAGACAGCCCGTAAGTAACACTTTATCAATCAATATGAGGCCCGACGTTGTGGTTTGATGTAGAATTTCGATAAGATACAACTTGAACGCAACCACTTCCACCCGATTCGGGGTTGTGGTTTGATGTAGAATTTCGATAAGATACAACCACTGGGACAGAAGGATCTCCCAGATACCGGTTGTGGTTTGATGTAGAATTTCGATAAGATACAACGAGAATTACCCCGGGGGAGCCTTGCCATATGTTGTGGTTTGATGTAGAATTTCGATAAGATACAACTCAGACACTTACCAAAGTGAACATGCCCGCGTTGTGGTTTGATGTAGAATTTCGATAAGATACAACTGGCAAGGAAACTTCATGTATGGCACATACGTTGTGGTTTGATGTAGAATTTCGATAAGATACAACTCATAGAGGTCTTGGTTGAGCCCTGCCAAGTTGTGGTTTGATGTAGAATTTCGATAAGATACAACCCTGTCAGCCATAAACGAACTCGGTGGCGGGTTGTGGTTTGATGTAGAATTTCGATAAGATACAACTTATGAAAAATTGTTGTGGTTTGATGTAGAATTTCGATAAGATACAACGTAAAGTCATCCCAGAGGTCTTTGTGGGCAGTTGTGGTTTGATGTAGAATTTCGATAAGATACAACATCTCTCCAACCACCAAAGAGAACTGAGCGTTGTGGTTTGATGTAGAATTTCGATAAGATACAACTTTGACCCCCGGATTCATAACTCGGGCAACGTTGTGGTTTGATGTAGAATTTCGATAAGATACAACAATATCATTCGCATGATGAGCATGTCCAGGGTTGTGGTTTGATGTAGAATTTCGATAAGATACAACACCCCGATTACGAACTCCGAGCAGGTACTCGTTGTGGTTTGATGTAGAATTTCGATAAGATACAACCCCACATTAGAAAAGGGTGCACGGCTTTATGTTGTGGTTTGATGTAGAATTTCGATAAGATACAACTTATTTCCGTCCCATATTGGCTAACGGCCGGTTGTGGTTTGATGTAGAATTTCGATAAGATACAACAGGGAAAATTAGCGTTTACCGATATGGTAGTTGTGGTTTGATGTAGAATTTCGATAAGATACAACAATCACTTTACAATCATGGTAACTATTATTGTTGTGGTTTGATGTAGAATTTCGATAAGATACAACTCCACATAGCCGACACTTTCAAAAGCAATAGTTGTGGTTTGATGTAGAATTTCGATAAGATACAACATCATACATCCCAACACGGTACTGAGGGTAGTTGTGGTTTGATGTAGAATTTCGATAAGATACAACAACTATTATAGTTACTCGCAGGTTGTATCTGTTGTGGTTTGATGTAGAATTTCGATAAGATACAACCAGGAGAATACCTAGGTCTGAAATCGAAAGTTGTGGTTTGATGTAGAATTTCGATAAGATACAACTTCCAGCCAGTCACTGTAGCGAGAACCTCCGTTGTGGTTTGATGTAGAATTTCGATAAGATACAACTCTTACGCATTCACTTACAACAACTACCCCGTTGTGGTTTGATGTAGAATTTCGATAAGATACAACGAGACACCGGACATAGAGACGCCTTCGGAGTTGTGGTTTGATGTAGAATTTCGATAAGATACAACTGAGTAGCCTTTGATAGCCAAACAAAGCCGTTGTGGTTTGATGTAGAATTTCGATAAGATACAACGTGAGTAGCCTTTGATAGCCAAACAAAGCCGTTGTGGTTTGATGTAGAATTTCGATAAGATACAACCCGGAAGAGCCTAAAACAGCAGCGGGGGTGTTGTGGTTTGATGTAGAATTTCGATAAGATACAACATTTTTCCGATTTGGCAGGTAACGAGGATTGTTGTGGTTTGATGTAGAATTTCGATAAGATACAACCGTCAGCTTCAATTGGATACCTTCGCCTAAGTTGTGGTTTGATGTAGAATTTCGATAAGATACAACTGAAGGAACTACAGCCATGGGGAAGTACTGGTTGTGGTTTGATGTAGAATTTCGATAAGATACAACTGAAAACAAAAAAATATCTCCCAGTCATCGTTGTGGTTTGATGTAGAATTTCGATAAGATACAACATACGACGCTCTACGGGATACGGCGGAATCGTTGTGGTTTGATGTAGAATTTCGATAAGATACAACACGCAGCCCTCTCGGTCGCTTTCTGATGCTGTTGTGGTTTGATGTAGAATTTCGATAAGATACAACTACAACGAGAGAGCTCGCGTTCTAGACGAAGTTGTGGTTTGATGTAGAATTTCGATAAGATACAACTCCGAAGTCGATCTGGTTGCGAAACGTGTCGTTGTGGTTTGATGTAGAATTTCGATAAGATACAACGCCCTCTGATTTTGACAAGGGTGAAAAGTTGTTGTGGTTTGATGTAGAATTTCGATAAGATACAACGGAGGACGATTCGAAAGACCTTCAAGATCGTTGTGGTTTGATGTAGAATTTCGATAAGATACAACAGAATTCGATTGTAATTTGATCGTCTGTTGTTGTGGTTTGATGTAGAATTTCGATAAGATACAACTATCTACCGAATAAAAAGAACGGCGGATTGTTGTGGTTTGATGTAGAATTTCGATAAGATACAACACCTTGGGATGTGGCTCGCCAGTGGCTCATGTTGTGGTTTGATGTAGAATTTCGATAAGATACAACATAAAGTAAATTGTATACATTTGCAGTGTGTTGTGGTTTGATGTAGAATTTCAATAAGATACAACCGGCAGTATTGGAATGCTGCATAATTGCAACTGTTGTTTACATTACCCTTTTGACTCAAGAAGATTTCAAACTCCCTTAAATACGTCAAATCCAATTCATCAAAACGCATATTGACCGAGCGGAATTGCGACACAAGGACCAACGTTACCTTATGTTTGCTGGCGGAACTGTACTTTTCGACTTTTTCCAAGCGTTCGATAATCTGTTTGAAGTACTCCCCGACCGTGCAGTTGATTCGTTTGCCGTTCTGTTCAAACAGCGTATCGAATGTAACGGGAATTTCCAGCACCTCCAACTTTTTGATTTTCTTCTCGTATTCACGTATCTTGGAGGTTATTTGAAACTGTATTTCTGCTCTATCGGGGCAGTCGGCGGTAGGTTGTTGCTTGTCGAAATCCCAATGCACCAAAGCTTCCGAAATGCCCAGACCGACGAACTTACGGCGGCGGTCATGGGTAAAGACAAGAGCAAGAGGGGCTAAACGGTTTCTGTTGATAGCGTCTCTGCGACATACGACGTTGATTGTCATAATCTTTACGGATTACGCAAGCAACAAAATGCGATTCGTGTGTTACACGATTTTCATTAGTGTCCCGTTAAAATTGGGACGAAGTTAATATTAATCAAATAGTCCCTCCAAGAGGGGATAATCGAGTTCTTTGACATCGTTGAAATTAGTCT